>NZ_JBQKDE010000009.1:0-86373 GCF_052121995.1 Collinsella sp. LCP19S3_A7
ACATGCCGGGGGCGGACCGGGACGGGTTCAACGGCAGGCCCCGCCGACCGATTGCAAGCGGTCGGCGGGGCCATTGTGGCTCTTGACAGCGGATTGGGTCATATGAGCGAAAACCCGCCAGAGCGAGCAGGGTGCCTTGAAACGAGGCGGCATTGACCTTTTGGTCATGCCGCCGAAGTTGAAAGGCAGATTGCCGCTCTGGCGGGCTTGCAGCGTCGGCCCGTTACGGCGTTTGGTAAAACGTCGTAACTAAAAGCGGTTGCCGCGGAAGCCGCCGCCGTTGCGGCCGCCACGGTCGCCGCCTCGACCGCCGCGGTCGCCGCCACGGTTGCCGCCGAAGCCGCCACGGTTGCCACCGCGGTCGCCATAGCCACCACGGTTGCCGCCAAAGCCGCCGCGACCGCCACGATCGCCGCCACGGTCACCAAAGCCGCCACGGCCACCGCGACCACCACGGTCGCCGCCACGGCCACCGCGGTCGCCAAAGCCGCCGCGACCGCCACGGTCGCCGCCACGGCCACCACGGTCGTCACGGCCGCCGCGAGGACCGCGATCCTCGTCCAGACCCATGGCGACGAGCGGAGCGATAACCTTATCGAGCGCGGCCATCAGCTCGGTGGCCTCCTCGTAAGAAAGCTCGGGCAGGAGCTTCTCCTTCTTGTTGGCAAGCTCGACCAGGCCCTCAGCGGCATCCTCGGCAGCGAAGACGACGATCTTGCGCATATCGCCCTCGGCGTTGTCGATGCGGCCGACCAGATCGGCAGCCTCGGCCTCGGCCATCAGGCCATCGAGCTCACGAAGGCGCATGCCCAGCAGATCGGACATTTCCTTCTGCTCCATCTTGGGCTTGAGGTCAAGGAGCTTGATGGCGCGCTCGATGTTCGCCATACGCTCGGCCTTGGCCTCCTCCTCCTTGGAAATAGCAAAGCGACGGCTACGCAGCAGGCGGGCGGCCTTCTGCATCTTGTCCATCAGCTCTTCGTCATCGTAATCAACGGCGGCCTCGACAACCTCGGCCTCCTCCTCGGCGGAAACCTCGTCAGCAGCCTCAACCTCGGTAGCTTCGGTCTCCACGGTCTCGACTGCCTCGACCTCGGCAGCCATGGTCTCGTTCTCGGTCTCGTTCATGATCTCTTCGTTCTCGGACATGAGACTCCTTCTTGGCCCTCTCGGGCATCATCGCCCCATTCGCGGGGCCCGTCGCGCACTCTTTGCGCTTTAAACATTCATGCCTCTCGGCAAAACGTCCATTAGTTTATGGTGTCGCCATCCAATCTAGCTGCAGAATCTATATGCACACATTAATGCGACATGTCGCGGTATCATGGCCTGAACCAAACGTGTCCACCTTAAGGAGCCCGCCATGATTAAGCCCATCATGAAATCCGAGTTCTTTTTGCGCCTGCCTTCCGAAGACGCAGGGCCCGACGATGCCGTGATCGGGCAGGACCTCCTGGATACGCTCCACGAGCATGAGCACGAGTGCGTGGGGCTCGCCGCCAACATGATCGGCGTGCGCAAACGCATCATCTGCGTAAAGGACGGCAACAGGACGCTCCTGATGTACAACCCTCAAATTCTTGAGCAGGTCAATGCCTATCAGACCTGCGAAGGATGCCTCTCGCTGATCGGCGAGCGTCCCTGTACCCGCTATCGTCGCATTAAGGTGGAGTATTTGGACGGGAACTTCGTCCATCGCATCAAAAACTTCTCGGGCTACACCGCCGAGATCATCCAGCACGAAATCGACCACTGCAACGGCGTCGTTATATAGTTCCGCGAGTCAAGGAAAATGATCTGTTTTCCTCCGTCCCCTTTGGATCATGGTAACGACGCAGGCTGAGCACACGACAACGAGCGAGCCGCATTTGCGCCAAGGTGACGTGAAATGAGAGGGCGCTGACCTTCTGGTCGCGCCCTCGAAATTGAACGTCAGATTGGCGTGAATGCGGCTCGCGTAGCGTCAAGCGGTCCGCCGTTCGGTAGAACGGCGGAACCAATTAGGACTGGCGGTAGTGATCAAAGAAATCGGCGAGGTCTTCGAGCGACTCTTTGAGCACTTCCATGCGCGGCAGGTACACGATGCGGAAGTGATCGGGCTCAGCCCAGTTGAAGCCGCCGCCACGCGTGATGAGGATCTTCTTCTCGTGCAGCAGGTCGAGGGCAAACTGCTCGTCATCGGTAATGTTGAACTTTTTAACATCCATCTTGGGGAAGATATAAAACGCCGCGCGCGGCTTGACCACCGAGATGCCGTCGATCTTGCTGAGCGCCTCATACACAAAGTTGCGCTGCTCGTAGACACGACCACCGGGGCGGATGTAGTCGTTGACCGACTGATGGCCGCCAAGCGCCGTCTGGACGATCGACTGGGCCGGCACGTTGGAGCACAGGCGCATGTTGGAGAGCATGTTGATGCCCATGATGAAGTCGCTCATGCAGCGCTGGTTGCCCGAAAGCACCATCCAGCCGATGCGATAGCCCGCGATCATATGCGACTTGGACAGGCCGCTAAACGTAATGCAGGGCAGGTCGGGGGCGAGCGATGCAATGGAGACGTGCTCGTAGCCGTCCATGCACAGGCGGTCATAGATCTCGTCGGCAAAAATCATGAGCTGGTGCCTGCGCGCGATCTCTACGATGCCCTCGAGCACCTCGCGCGGATAGACCGAGCCCGTGGGGTTGTTGGGGTTGATGATGACGAGGGCCTTGGTCGCGCTCGTGACCTTGGACTCCATATCCTGCAGATCGGGATACCAATCGGCCTGTTCATCACACAGATAGTGCACGGGATGTCCACCGGCAAGAGTTGCGCACGCCGTCCACAGCGGATAATCGGGGCTGGGAATCAGAATCTCATCGCCATTGTCGAGCAGCGCGTTCATCGAAAGCTGAATGAGCTCGGACACGCCGTTGCCCGTGTAGATATGTTCCATCTGAACATTGGGCAGGCCCTTGATCTGCGAATACTGCATGATCGCCTTGCGCGCAGAGAACAGACCGCGCGAGTTGGAATAGCCTTCGCAGTCGGGCAGCTGCTGGCGCATGTCCTTAATGACCTCATCGGGCGTGCGGAAACCAAAGGGCGCCGGATTACCGATGTTGAGCTTGAGGATGCACTCGCCTTCGTCCTCCATACGGGCTGCCTCGTCGACAACGGGGCCGCGCACGTCATACAGAACGTTCTCGAGTTTGGTGGATTTAGAAAAAGTACGCATGGTGGTGCTCCTTGCAATTTGATCTGAGGGATGGGGTTCGGGCTTGGAAACGTTGTGGGTCGATGATGTCTCGCCTTGATCGGCGTCACCGGCGAGCAGCCAGGTAACATCGACCTCCAAAATGCGGGCAAGCAGCTCTGCCACATCGCGCCGCGGAATCGTCTTGCCGCTCACATATTGGCTCATCTGACTCTTGCCGAGTTTTTTGCCGAGCATCTCCGATGCGCGGATTACGTCCGACTGGCGAACGTCGCGATCGGACATAGCCTGTCGCAGGCGATCGCTAAACGTCTCTTGGGTCACAGGAACCTCCTTGCTGGCAAAGTTCAATTTATAGAACACGAATTGAACCAAGGTTCAATTTAGCAAGCAGTATAGCGCCGTGCTATTTCTAAAAGTTCAATTTCAAAAATAACATGACCCAAACCTCAAGATTTACCCCAAGGCGGTAACGACGTGCGCCCATTTAGAGGTATTCGAGAAAACGGGCGGCGGCAAGCGAAACATCGGCCGTTCGATATATGGCGTTGATCTGCCGATGGGGATGCCCTTCGAGCGGACGCACGGCAACATCGAACTGACAGCGGCGCATGATGAGCGCGGGAAGAATGCTCACACCCAGGCCGTCCTCGACCATAGCCATAATCGCATAGTCATCCCAGGTCGACAGTTTTGAGTGCACTGCCAGTCCCGCCCGACGAAACAGCGGCGTAATCTCGTCATCGGTGCCGCGTTCTAGCAGAATAAACTGCTCGTTGGCCAAGTCGGCAAGAGAGACGACCTCCGCCGTAGCAAACAACGAGCCTGACGGCACTACCGCCATTAACTCGTCGCGCACCAAAGGCAGCGATGTCATGCCGTTTTCTCGGGGCTCACGAGGGATAAAGCCCAGATCGCAGCGACCCTCTGCCACCCATTGTTCAATCTCTGAATAGTCGCCCATCAGCAACTCGTAATCGACGTCTGGATGATCAGCACGAAAACGCGCAATCACCGGCGGCAGCACGTGGGTCGCCACGCTCGAAAACGTACCGATGCAGATTTTGCCGCGCATGAGCCCGCGCATCTCATCCACCCGTCGCTGCAAGCGAACGAATTCCTCGCAGAGCGCCTCGACAGCCGGCATGACCTGCCGCCCGTCGGCAGAAAGAGCAACACCTTCACGACTGCGGTCGAGTACCTTAAAGCCCCAATCGGCCTCAAGATCGGCCACCATGCGGCTCACGCCCGATTGCGAGTAGCTCAGGCGCTCGGCAGCACGCGTAAAGCTTCCAGCGCGCACGGTCTCCAGCAGCACCTGCATCTTTTGAATATTCGTTTCCACGACATGCCTCCACCTTTGCATGAGTTTTTGTCATGTTTTCCATGCATTATATTCGCTTTTCTTCTAAAGCCAGTTCACCCATAGTGAACATGCACAGATATAGAGGGGACGGCAGCGCATGAACAACGGATTGATTACGTATTTAGCAGCATTGTTGTTGTTTGGCTCCAACGGCATCATCGCTGCGGCCATCGCACTCCCGAGCTCCGATATCGTGCTGCTACGCACTTTTCTGGGAGCCCTTTCGCTTGTCGCCATCCTCGCCATTACCCAGCGCCATAAGCTGCAGGCGCCTTCTCGCCCCCGCGAAGCCGCAGCCCTCCTCCTCTCGGGAGCCGCGCTGGGCGCCAGCTGGATTTTTCTGTTCCGCGCTTATCAGACGATCGGCGTCGGCGTTTCTTCGCTGCTGTACTACTGCGGCCCCATCATCGTCATGGCCCTCTCGCCGTTTATCTTTGGCGAAAAACTAACCGGTGGCAAAATCGCCGGGTTTATCGCAGTCGCCTGCGGCGCTTTTCTCATTGCAGCGCAAGGTCTAGGCGGCACTATGTCCATTGCGGGCATCGTCTGCGGAATCGCCTCGGCCTTCTGTTATGCATTGATGGTCATCGCCAGCAAGGGCGCGCCGCACATCGAAGGCCTCGAGAACTCCGCGCTCCAGGTGAGCGCCGCCTTTGTGACCGCGCTGGTCCTTACGCTCGTCACCCAAGGCACCCCCTCATTCCTGTCCGCCAGTATCGCCGCAACCATCGATTGGCGCGCCGTCGCTATGCTCGGCGTCGTCAACACCGGCATCGGTTGTCTGCTCTACTTTAGCGCCGTCGCCAAACTGCCCGTGCAGACCGTCGCTGTCGTCGGCTACCTCGAGCCGCTTTCGGCCGTCGTGTTCTCGTCCGCCCTTTTGGGCGAAGTCATAACACCGGTCCGCCTGATGGGCGCCGTGCTTATCATCGGCGGCGCGATCTTTTGCGAACTCGCCGGTAAACGCTCAGGCGCCAAGACCGGTATCGCTCAGGCAGCACGCGTCTAAAAGTTCCCTCTTCAGTTTCAAAGCAGGAGCGCGTCCGCGGTTATTACATTGCAGCAAAGCCATACAGCGGATGCGCCCCTGTTTTGAAATGCTACCTGCGTACATAAATAATCCCCAGCTGGGGATTATTGTCTAAAATTACCCGATGTGCCAAACAACTCTTCTATGTATAAAGACGGCATAAAAGTTATCTGTCCGAGACAGATAACCGGATGTCCAAGGGAGTCCACGTGGCGCACGCCAAACTGGAGGCAAACCTCCAAGACCAGCACGGTCAAGTACGTGGTAATCGCCATGAAGGCCGACAACCACAACGAGAGCGGCATCTTCGCCCTGTTTAGCCTGGTGCGCAAAGTGGCGCCGTGGCTGATCCTACCTGCCATGATCGGCGGCGCGGCGTTGCTCGCCAATAACTCCAGCTCGAAGTTCAGATCGAGGAAGCCGAGGAAATGGATGTCGATATCTTCTCGGACGAGCTTGGCAACGGCAACGAAGCCGGTAGGGACATGAACGTCGACCCCACCGAGCTGCTCGGGAGCGTCGCCGATACGCCCGAACAGCAACAGCTCGACGGCCTCGAGAGCGAACAACTCAACGACGCCAACTTCTAACGACGTCGCGCGTCGACGACAGCGGCCCTGCGCCTCACAGGAGGCGCAGGGCCGCTTTGCATTGCAGTAAAACCGCCGGCTACGAACGACGCGGCTCGGGAACCACGAGCCTATCGGGGCTCGCGCCCTCGGCATCCATCAGGCTCACGTAGCGAATCGACGGATCCTCATACGTTGAGTAATAGTAATTGCCCGTGCGCGCGCTAAAGCATCCGGTGTAGATAGTCTTCTCGAACTTGCCGTCACCCATCTTGGACGCACCCTCGATCATCGCCACCCCCTCGAGCGAGCGGAACATGCGAATGACGTTCTCGACCTCGTTGTCTTTTTGCGGGTAATTGGCATTGAGGTACGCCGCCTTTACAAAACGGCTCGGCGAATAGCAGTCACCCGGAATACCGCGCATGCCGGCACCCGCGCCATAGGGCTTGAGCTCGGCGCCACGCCATGTCGCCGTCTGAGGAAAATCGCTTGTGGCAGTGATATAGGTGCGCAGGTTTTCCATGTGCCACGGGAAAGTCGGCTGATTGGCAAGGGTGTCGACCGGATCGTCGTATACATGCAGACCGTCAGCCATCATCTCGACCACGATGCTGCGTCGGCTGTCGCCGATAATCCAATGGAGCAGCGACACACCCAGCCCCTCTCCGGCAGATTTGGCAACAATCACCGTGTCGCGCAGCGCAGCCTCGACCTCGTCGACCGTCGAGAACGTCGCTGCCACCCACAGGGGAAACTCATAGGCCGCGATATTGGTCTTGCCATCAACCGGGTCCTCGGCATACTCGGCATAACCGGGAAAGTTGAGCCCTGCCACAGCCAGACCCGCATCGTTACCACAGTCGAAAAACATAGGATAGTTCTTGTAATCGATGCACATGCCGATTACCGCGTGTGCCGCCGACGCATCGTCGATAAACGAATACGGGATATGGAACCCGCGGGGCATCACGCGAACCTGTTGACCGTAGCTAAAGCTCCAGTCGAGGTTGCGACCCAGATACATGTTGCCGGAATTATCGGTAAATCGAATGCTCGTGCACATGGCGCCTCCTAGCCATACGTCCTTGTTAAGCTCATTGTTACCAAACAAATAGGCGCTAAACACAAAAGCCCGGACATGACAATAACGTCACGCCCGGACCACACAAGCAAGATAAACTCAACCAAGTCAACCTCGCAGATCGTCTAAGGGGTCAAAGCACCGCAGGTTGCCACGAAAGAGGAGCGAAGCGTACTTAAGGTACGCGAGCGACGATTGAGCGGCAAGGTGCGGTACTTTGGTCCCCTTAGACCAACTTTCCAAGACAGTGATCGATCATATGCTGGATCATCTGTGCCTCAAAGCCCGTGTAGTCGCGGCGGCACTCCTTCATCTTGCCGTCGACGATCTGGTCAAAGGCAACCTTGCACTTGATATAGCGCGTGGACTTGGTGATTTCGTCGTGCGTCAGGCAGCTCTCCTCCATCTTGCTGGCGCCCAGGCCAAACACCAGACGGGGGTTGTAGAGCACGTGGGGCTCGCCGGCGTCGTCCAGATAGACGCAGACCTTCTTGGTGACGCCAATCTGGTTGGCGGCAAGGCAGCCGGCGTCCTCGAGCGACTTGATGGTATCGATCAGGTCCTGTGCGACCGACTCGTCCTCGACAGTCGCAACCTCGCAACGCTGGGACAGGATAGCCTCGTCGCGGCAGAGCCCTTTAATCATACGTTCCTCCAAAGAGTTTAATGTAACTGCTTAAGTATACGGTACCTACACATTTTCATGCGAAAAATACCGTCCGCCTGTTACAAAGCGCCGAACTTCAACATGCGAGAAGCATCGACCTTCCAAAGGCGATATAGTAGGTAAGTTCGTGTCAATCGGCCTAAACTCGGGGCCGAACAAGGAAAGGGTATGCATGGACGAACTTTTTCACGTCAGCGAGCGCAAGTCCACAATCGGGACCGAACTTCGCGCTGGACTGACAACATTCCTGGCGATGGCCTACATCATCGCCGTCAACCCTGCGGTGCTCTCGGGCGCTGGCATCGATGCGGGAGCGCTCGCCTGCGCCACCTGTCTGGGCGCCGGCATCATGACCATCTGCATGGGCATCTTCGCCAACCGCCCGCTCGCCTGTGCGTCGGGCCTGGGCATCAACGCCATGATTGCGGGTATCACCGCCACCATGTGCGGCGGTGACTGGCACGTTGCCATGAGTGTTATCTTCCTCGAAGGTATCATCATCTTGCTACTCGTCCTTTGCGGCCTGCGCGAGGCCATCATGGACGCCATCCCCGTGGTCCTGCGCCACGCCATCTCGGTGGGTCTGGGCCTGTTTATCGCCATGATCGGCCTGTGCGACGCCGGCATCATCACCGCTGGCGCCGGTACGCTCGTCGGCCTGGGCGATATCGCCTCCCCCACCTTTATCGTCGGCATCATCTCCATCGTCGTGACGGTTGCCCTTGCTTCCCGCAACGTGCCGGGCTCGCTGCTCATCGGCATCATCGTCGCCGTTATCGCCGGTATCCCGCTGGGCGTCACCCATGCGCCCGAGGGTCTCATCGCACCGCTCGACTTCTCGACCTTTGGCGCCCCGTTTGCCAGCACTGCTGATGGCAACATGGCCATCGTGAAGGTCCTGACCGACCCGATGCTGCTCGTCGTTGCCTTCTCGCTGCTCATGAGTGACTTCTTCGACACCATGGGCACTGCGATGGCCGTCGCCAAGCAGGGCGAGTTCTTGACCGAGGACGGCAATGTCGAGGACATCCGTCCCATCCTGGTCGTCGACTCCGTGGCCGCCGCTGCCGGTGGCTTTATGGGCGTCTCCTCCATCACCACCTTCGTCGAGTCCACCTCTGGCGCTGCCGACGGTGGCCGCACCGGCCTCACCTCCGTCACCACCGGTGTGCTGTTCATTCTCGCCGCGTTCTTCTCCCCCATCGTCACCATCGTTTCCAGCGCCGCCACCTGCGGTGCTCTGGTCTACGTCGGCTACCTCATGATGAGCGAGGCCTCCGAGATCGACTGGTCCGACGTGTCGCAGGGTTTCCCAGCGTTCATGATTGTCGCCGGCGTGCCCTTCACCTACTCCATCTCTGCCGGCATCGGTCTGGGCTTTATCGCCTACGTGGTCGTCGCGCTCTTTAAGGGCGAGGCCTCCAAGATCAAGCCGCTCATGTGGATCGCAGCACTCGCCTTCCTCGTCTACTTCTTTGTAGCGTAAGGGCAAAGCTGCCAAAGCAAAACCTCAAGGCGCAGAGTCGCATCAAGCGGCTCTGCGCCTTTCTTTTAGCGACGGTCCCTACGCCGACGTGCGACAATCGTATTTGTAGATGTCGAAATGCAGAGAGAAGCTTGTCATGGAAGCGCGTCAAAAGCAGATAACCATTCATTCAAAGCATGTCGAAAGCGCCCGTCATTTACCTTCCCGCGGTCATGGGTGATGGCACCGAGGTCTATAGCCGTTGTCTTGAGCTTGATTGCCCGCCATTCACCCTGGTCGCCATTGGCGAGCTCGATTGGAATCGCGAGCTGAGCCCTTGGGAATGCGACGGAACCGTGCGCGATGCCGAGCCCTTTGGTGGACAGGCGTCCGAGTTTCTCGATGAACTGCTGAATCGGATAATCCCAGAGGTCGAGCCATCACTTCCCTGCCCGCCTACCTGGCGCGGCATTGCCGGTTACTCATTGGCGGGCCTCTTTTCGCTTTGGTCGCTCTGGCAGACCGATGCCTTTAACCGTGCCGCAAGCGCATCGGGGTCCCTATGGTTTCCCGGATTTGTCGATTACGCACACGGGCACACGATGCCAGCCGCGCCCAACGCCGTCTATCTATCACTCGGCAAAAAGGAGACCAAGACGCCCAACCGCATGATGCGGCACGTACTCGACGACACACGCGCAATGAAAAAACTACTCAGCGACCGAGGCATCCCCGCGACCTTCGAGCTCAACCCCGGTAACCACTTTGCCCAAACCGATGTGCGCATGGCCCGCGGCATACACTGGATACTGACGCATTAAAAATGGCGCCCACGCGTACGCACGGGCGCCATTTTTTTGATTTAGCTGAACACAACTACTACTCGACAGTCTCCTCGAGTTCAGAAACGGCGAACTCAAAGTCGTTGCCAGGCAGAATCGCGTTGAGCACGATGCCCACCAGCGAGCCCACGGCAAGGCCCGAAAGCGAAATCGTCACGCCGCCCAGCTCCAGCACGATGGCACCGGCGGCGCTGTAGGCAATGCCGAGTGAAAGCACGAGCACCAGAGCGGCCACCAGCACGTTGCGGTTGTTCTGGAAATCGACCTGGTTCTCGATGAGGTTACGGACGCCCACGGCGCTGATCATGCCATAGAGCACGAGCGACACGCCGCCGATAACGCATGCCGGCATGGCGGCGATCACGGCAGCGAACTTGGGGCAGAACGAAAGCACGATGGCGCAGCACGCGGCAATGCGAATCACGCGCGGGTCAAACACGCGCGTCAGGGCGAGCACGCCGGTGTTCTCGCCATACGTGGTGTTGGCCGGAGCGCCAAAGAGCGAAGCCAGAATCGTGGCGAGACCATCACCGAGCAGCGTGCGATGCAAGCCGGGATCGGCGATGTAGTTGCGCTCGCAGGTGGAGCCAATAGCGGATATATCGCCGATATGCTCGATCATGGTTGCAAAGGCCAGCGGCATGATGGTGATGATGGCCGTCGTGGCAAGGCCGCTATCGAACTGCGGCCCAAAGAGTGCAAACACCGTGTTGTCCCACACGACAGGCAAGCCAAGCCAGGGAGCGGCTGCGACGCCGGAGAAATCGACCTCGCCCAGCGCAGCCGCAACGGCATAGCTCACCACGACGCCCAGTAAAATCGGCACGATCTTGACCATGCCGCGACCCCAAATATTGCAGATGACGATTACGGCGACGGCAACCACGGCAACGAGCCAGTTAGTCTGGCAGTTGGCAATAGCGGAACTCGCCAGGATCAGACCGATCGAAATGACAATGGGGCCAGTCACCACCGGCGGGAAGAAGCGCATGACGCGCTTGGCGCCAAACGAGCGGAAGAGCGCCGCAAGCACCGGGTAGAGCAAACCGGCGCAGGCAACGCCCAGGCAAGCGTAGGGCAAGAGCTCGGCCTCGCCGTTGGGCGCGATTGCGGCATAACCGGCAATAAAGGCAAACGATGAGCCCAAAAATGCGGGGACCTTACCGCGTGACAGGAAGTGGAATAGCAGCGTGCCCAAGCCAGCAAACAAAAGCGTTGCCGATACCGAAAGGCCGGTGAGCACGGGCACCAGCACCGTGGCACCAAACATGGCAAACAGGTGCTGCAGACCGAGCAGGAACATGCGCGGGCGGCCGAGCGACGAAGCGTCGTAGATGGCATCGGTGACGGCGGGCGTCGAGGACTGGGACATGGATGTCCTTTCGAATGGAAGGGCGCTCGGGCATAGCGGATAACCTGCCCGAACGATACGGTCCGAACCATTGTACGCGATACGCCATGTCTCGCACGCGCCGTCACTTGCAAACGGTACCGCTATTTCCAAACACGCTCGGCAATACGCTTGACCAGCGCGATCTTTGCCCACTGCTCGCCTTCGGTCAGCTTGTTGCCAATCTCGCAGCTGGCAAAGCCACACTGCGGAGACAGATACAGATTCTCAAGCGGCACGTACTTTGCCGCCTCATGAATACGCTCGACGGTCGCGTCCTCGTCCTCGAGCTCGGCTGCCTTGGTGGTCACCAGGCCCAACACGACCTTCTTACCGGGCGCAACATACTTGAGCGGCTCAAAACCACCGGCGCGCGGAGTGTCGAACTCCAGATAGAACGCGTCGACGTCCTCATGCGCAAACAGGTACGGGGCAATGGGATCATAGCCGCCCTCAAAGGCATAAGTAGAGTGGTAGTTGCCACGGCATACATGCGTATTGATCACCAAGTCGTCAGGCTTGCCCGCGATGGCAGCATTGTTGAGCGCCACGCCCAGCTCGCTCACCTTTTGCAGGTCAACCGGGCTCATGCCGGTCTTGGACACAAAGTCAGTATCGCAATAGATGCCCCAGGTGCAGTCATCAAATTGGATGTTGCGGCAACCCGCGGCATACAGATCGGCAATCACGGTGCGGTATGCTGCGGTGATGGCATCGGCGAGCTCTTCGTCGGTCTTGTAGACGGCGCGCAGGCTCTCCTGCTGGCCATCGCAGCGGTCGAGCGTGACTTCGGAGAACGTCTGGATCGGCGCCGGAATGGTTTGCCGCGCAACCTGGCCCTCGCCCTCAAGCGCCTTGACAAACTTGAAGTGCTCGACGAACGGATGGTTCTCGCCGCTAATAGGCCCGGTCACCACGGCGGTGTCGGCGGTAGTCTCCTCATCGTGGAACATATAGCCCGTACGCGAGGTGCGGCGCTCGATGCCGTTGAGACCCCACATAAAATCGAGGTGCCAGTAGCTGCGGCGGAACTCGCCGTCGGTGATGACTTGCAGGCCGGCGGCCTTTTGCTTTGCCACCAAATCGCGAATGGCCTCGTCCTCGACTGCCTTAAGTCCCTCGGCATCAAGCGCGCCTGCCGCATAGGCAGCGCGGGCGTCCTTTACGGCCTGCGGACGAAGAAAACTGCCGACGATATCGGCGCGAAACGGCGCTTTGAGCTGGGTGGAATTGCTCATAGGAATCTCCTTTTGCATGGAATGCTTTGGCGAGAAAGAGTATGAGCGCACTCCTGGTTATCGTAAAATATGCGTTTATATATGTTTGCCATATAGTTTTCCTATAGCCATTTCGACAGCTCAAGACAGCAACATCAAACGCTACCGGTTAGATATGCCTCCGGATGGCCTCGACATAAGCCTGTCCATAGCGCGTGAGCGTCGTATTCTTGCGCGTGATAATGCCGATCTCCATGTATTCATCCACATCGAGCGGAATCGAGATAATACCGGGGCCATTAAGCTCGTGGCTAATCACGCCCGAACACACCGTGTAGCCGTTGAGACCCATGGCTAGGTTGAACAAGGTCGCACGGTCGCGCACGCGGATATTCTTGCGGCGCTCAAACGTCGAGGTCAGTTCCTCGGAATAGTAAAACGAGTTGTAGCTGCCTTGCTCGTAGGATAGGAACGGATAGTCTTCCAAGTCCTCGAGCGTCACGCTGGCGTGGTCCGCCAGTGGATGGTCGGCGCATACAAAGACGTGCGGCGTGGCGCAGAAGAGTCCTTCGAATACGAGCTCGTTGGCCGCCAGCATGCGCTCGATAACCTCGCGGTTATGTTCGGATAAGTACAGAATGCCCAGTTCACTCTTCATGTGCGCGACATCTTCGATGATCTCGTGAGTCTGTTCCTCGCGCAGGGTAAAGTCGTAGCGCGCGGCATCGAACTCACGGATCACGTCGACAAACGCATTAACGGCAAAGGAATAATGTTGACAGCTCACACTAAAGTGCGGCACTTGCTCGGATGCGCCCTTGTACTTGCCCTCGAGCAGGTCGGCCTGATCGAGTACCTGGCGCGCGTAGCCCAAGAATGTCTCGCCTTCCTCGGACACAATGACGCCCTTGTTGGTGCGCTCAAAGATGTGCACACCCATCTCGTTTTCGAGATCGCGAATCGACGCGGTAATCGAAGGCTGCGACACAAAGAGCCGGCGCGAGGCCTCGGTAATGCTGCCGCATTCGGCAACCTTAACAACATACCTGAGCTGCTGAAGCTTCATGACTTTCTCCCTAGACGTTCGTGACGCCAAGACCCGTCGCGTCCATCTGGCGCATAAACGACGGCATCTCCCCCGTCACAGCGCAGGCGGCAATCTGATGCAGAGCCCCGGCAACCGCATCGTCTGCCGCAGCGCCGATATGCCAACGCGCGGCAGCCGTGACGGCCTCATTGGCATTGGCGACTGCAACGGAGTTGGGAACGGCATTAATCATGGGCAGATCGTTATCGGAATCGCCGAACACCGCCACCTCGTCGGGCGTTAGGCCCAAAGCACGTGCCAGCTCCAGCGTGGCACAGCCCTTGTCCCAACCAGCCGGAAGGATGTCAAACAGGCGCACTCGGTTGTTGGGAAACACAAGCGAGAGTTCCGGCACCTCGGCGGCAACACGCTCGCGTAACTCCGCGAGCCCCTCACGCGAACGGGCACTCCAGATATTCGCCTTGAACACCGGCGCGTCACCGACAACGGGACGGCACGGGGCCTCTTCGCCTTTGAGCCACGCGTTGCCGCCCGACTCCATAGCGCGACGCACGCGCTCGGGGTCGCTCGTCACGCAATAGGCGTCATTGTCCCAAAAGTCATCACCCAAGCTGTAGACCTTCAGATAGGTATCATCGGTCTCTTGCTCCAAGTAGTCAGCCAAGCGAATAAGGGCGGCGTTATCGGTCGCATGCGAGGCTACCACCTCGCCGTCGACAAACATGACCTGGCCGTTGCAGAACGCACCGGTCGAGAAGCACTCGGAACGATTACGAAACATCCAGCCCATCGCGGAAGGCTGACGGCCCGAAACCGGGCCAAAGTGCAGGCCCGCCGCCTGCATGGCATGAATGCCCTCGATGGCGTAGTCGCTGGCGCCGTCATGCCCGGCTGGAATCAGCGTATCGTCCATATCGGTCAGCACAAGTTTGATCATAGAGTCCCCCAGTCATTTTCACCGTATCCATTGTAGCGACCTGCCAATAAGGGACAGGTTTATTTTGGCAGGTTTTATCTGGGAAAATGCGACGCCCCAGTTACCACCTACCAAAATAAACCTGTCCCTTTTTGGCAGGTGCGCTAGTATAGGGAACAACAGATTCGATGCGGGAGTGCCGGCGGTGCAAACCACAAGGCTGAGAGGGCATGGGGCCCAATCCTTTGAACCTGTCAGTTAATGCTGGCGTAGGGAGCATGCCGCCTTTACAGGGGCGCTGTCTATGCACAGCGCCCCTTTTCTATGCCAAGGAGGCATGTGCAGTGATTGATTCGAAACAGCTTAAACAAAATGTGGTCAAGGCCGTGGAGGAGATTCGTGCCACCAACCCGATGGCCGGCTCCATCACCAACACGGTGACGATCGACTTTGTCGCCAACGCGCAGCTCGCCGTAGGCGGTTCGGCCGCCATGGTCTATCTGCCCGACGAGGGCGAGGCGCTCGTTGCCGGCGGCGGCGCCATCTATCTCAACATGGGCACGCTCTTCCCCATCTACGAGCAGACGATTCCCCGTGCGGCCAAAGCGGCGCACGACGCCGGCAAACCCTGGGTGCTCGATCCGGTGGGCCTGGGCATCGGTAGCCTGCGCACCCAGCTGGTAAACGAGCTCAAGCAGTACAAGCCCGCCATCGTGCGCGGCAACGCCTCCGAGATCATCGCGCTCGCCGGCCTGTGGGGTCTTGAAGGCGAGGCGGCTGACCTGAGCCGCGTGCGCGGTGTCGATACCACCGATACGGTCGACGCCGCCCGCGGCGCTGCCGTGGCACTCGCCCGCTACACCGGCGGCGCCGTAGTGGTCTCGGGCGAAGTCGACCTGATTACCGACGGCACGACCGTGGCCAAGTCCCACGGCGGCAGCCCGCTCATGTCCAAGATTACCGGCTGTGGCTGCTCGCAGGGCGGCGTCCTGGCCGTGTACGCTTGCGCCGCCGATCCGTTTACGGCAGCCATCTGCGGTACCGCTGTCTACAACGTTGCCGGCACGCGTGCCGCCGCTGTCGCTGATGCCCCGGCAAGCTTTAAGGTCGCCTTTATCGACGAACTCTACCGCGCGACCGCTCAGGATATTGCGAATAACCACCTCGAGCTCGAGGAGGCATAAGCCATGTCCGAACCCGCAACCGCTGCCGACATGAACACGCTCGTCGCCGTAGCTATCGCCCCGTGCGGCACAGGCGACGAGCTGTCCGCCGAGGTCGCCGAGGTCGTGCGCGTCATTCGCGAGAGCGGCCTTCCCAACCGCACCACCTCGATGTTCACCGAGATCGAGGGCGACTGGGACGAGGTCATGCAGGTCGTACGCGATGCAACCTTTGTGTTGGCAAGCAAGGGCATCCGCACCG
The DNA here is from genome assembly GCF_052121995.1 of Collinsella sp. LCP19S3_A7. Taxonomy (NCBI): domain Bacteria; kingdom Bacillati; phylum Actinomycetota; class Coriobacteriia; order Coriobacteriales; family Coriobacteriaceae; genus Collinsella; species Collinsella sp. LCP19S3_A7. The sequence continues at coordinate 16,217 of NZ_JBQKDE010000009.1, forward strand.
AAATCGTGCTCAAAGCCGATATTCGACCCGGTTTTACCGACACCATGACCGGCAAACTCGAGCGCATGGAAGCGCAGATCAAAAAGCAGGAGGAAGCACGATGAGCATCCGCGACAACCTTGATATCTCGGCCTATCTGGTACTCGGCCCCGAAAACACGCTGGGACGTCCCGTGGGCGATGTGGTAGCGCAGGCGCTCGATGCCGGCTTTACCTGCATCCAGGTGCGCTCCAAGGTGGCAAGTGCCCGCGAGATCATCGCGCTGACGGGCGACGCCGCGCAGGCTATCGCTCGCGCCGGCAAGACCGGCAAGGTCGCCCTGCTTATCGACGACCGTCTGGACTGCGTACTCGCCGCACGCGAACAGGGTATCGCCGTCGACGGCGTGCATGTGGGCCAGAGCGATATTCCCGTCGAGGTCTGCCGCAAGCTTCTGGGCCCCGATGCCATCGTGGGCCTTTCGGCCCGTTGCGAGGAAATGCTCGAGTACGTCAAGACCGCCGACATGAGCCTAGTCGACTACCTGGGCATCGGCCCGCTCCACGAGACCGAGACCAAGCGCGACTGTGGACGCGCGGCAGATGGCTCCATCATCACCAAGAGCTTTGAGGACCTGGCCGCGCTCCATGCGGCAAGCCCCGTTCCCATCGTGGTCGGCGGCGGCGTCAAAAAAGCCGATCTGCCGCAGCTCAAGGCCACCGGCGTCGACGGCTTCTTTGTGGTGAGCGCCGTCTGCAGCGCTGACGACCCCCACGCCGCAGCCAAGGAGCTTGTCGACACCTGGCAGCAGGCATAGGCATAGGCCGAGCAGCTGATTCGCAGCCTCATATCTTCAATAGCGGAAAGCGCATCCCAGTTTGGACCTCCATTCTGGGATGCGTTTTCCATATAGAGAGTCAGCGGGAAACTGTGTCCCAGTCTAGACGTAGATTCCGGGATGCACTTTCCGGAATCCGCCGTCTGGGAAACTGTATCCCGTTCTGGGCGCAAATTCCGGGACACGCTTTCCGAAATCCGCCCAACGGGAAACTGTGTCCCAAACTACGGCCGAAAAGTGGGGCACGCTTTCCCGAGCGGTCTCCATGGGAAACTATGCCCCATTTCGAAGGCTCATTCTGAGATGCACTTTCCGCCGAGTCAGCGACCGTGGCTCTACCCTGCCAGATACACCTCTAGTGCGGGCAACGTGGCCTCCGCATCACGCCGACCGACCTGGTAGATACGTTCGAGCTCCTCTGGCTCACGACACAGCGATGGCACCTTCACCGATTCGCTCGGACGCACCACAAAAACCTCGTCGCCGGCCTCGCGACGCGTCAGGTCATCGAGCGTGGCGTTATAAACCTCGTGCCGGTGCTCAAGCGCCGCGACAAACTCTGGATAGCGGCGAAATACGCGGCGCAGCATAGGCATCAAGCTATTGGGTTGTTTCACAAAGCCCGCCGGCTGCGTCAGCACCACGATGTTACGGTCATACCCCTGCGCAAACAGCCATGCGCTGGGAATAGAATCGGCCACACCGCCATCCAGATATCGATGTCCATCAATCCAGACGGGCTTGGTCGCCACGGGAATCGCCGACGATGCCCGAATCCACTCGATATCGCGCTCGTCGCCATACGGCAGATCGTGATAGACGGCCTTGCCCGTCTCGATATCGGTACACACGCACGTAAATCGCATGGGGCAGGCGCGATACGCCTCCAAGTCGATGGGATCGCGCTCGATAGGCACCTCGTGATAGGCAAAATCGGCATTGAACATATCGCCGGTTCGCAGCCAGCTGGTCACGCTCGCATAGCGCTTGTCGGCACAATAGGCTTTGTTGTAGCGAATGGCGCGGCCGATCTGGCGCGACTTAAAATTGTACCCAAACGCCGCGCCCGCCGAGACACCCACCATATGATCGCAGGTCAAACCGTGCTCCATCCAAACGTCGAGCACGCCCGCCGTATACATACCGCGGTAGCCGCCTCCCTCGAGCGCAAGCCCCACTGTGTGTGATGTCTCCGGCTGTGCCATGCAACCATCTCCGTTCCCATGCTTTTGAACTCAACAAGTATATCTGTCAACGTATGCCGTCAAAAACGTGTTTATAAGCATTTATCGAACGTTTCCCAATGCATTCCCCATGCCGTACCGCAATGCCCCTAGATGGCCTTAGGCATGAACGCCCTTAAGAACGTTGCGGGATAAACATCGCCCGCACCATGCCAACGTCATCGCACGCAACGTGAGATAATTCTCAGCAGAATTCACCGATAGCAGAGGGAGTTTGTGATGAAGGTTCTTTTGGTCAATGGCAGTCCCAAGGCAAACGGCAACACCGCCCGCGCACTCGCCGAAGTCGCCGAGCAGCTCAATGCCGAAGGCATTGATACCGAGGTGTTTCAGCTGGGCGCCAAGCCCATTCGCGATTGTATCGGTTGCGGCCAGTGCGGCAAGCTTGGGGGTCGCTGCACCTTTGACGACGACGTGGTGAACGAGCTCATCGCTGCCGCTGAGCAGGCAGACGGCTTTGTCTTTGGCTCACCCGTCTACTATGCGCACCCCAGCGGACGCATCCTTTCGGCCCTCGACCGCGCCTTCTATGCGGGCGGGCACGCCTTTGCGCACAAACCCGGCGCCGCGGTCGCTGTCGCCCGTCGCGGTGGCACGTCGACCACCTTCGATGTGCTCAACAAGTACTTCACCATCAACCAGATGCCCGTGGTCGCCTCCACGTACTGGAACAACGTCTTTGGTCGCGTACCCGGCGACGCCGATGGGGATGCCGAGGGCCTTGCCACCATGCGCAACATCGGCAAGAACATGGCCTGGCTCCTGCAATGTATCGAAGCAGGACAGGCCGCCGGCATCAGCGCGCCCGAAGCCGATCGCGAGCGCACCAACTTCATTCGATAAGTCCAGCGGTGGTCACCTCGATGTTCTATCAATGTCAGCGAAAAGCCAGCTGATGAGGCAAGGTGCCTTGAAAGAGGAGGGCGCTGGGCTGTTGCCCGCGCCCGACGATTGAAAGGCAGATTGCCCATCAGATGGCTTTGCAGCGTCGAGGTGACCGCCGTTCGTTAGAACGGCGGAACATGCTATGAACGTGCAAATCTTCGGCACCAAAAAGTCCTTCGATACCAAGAAGGCCCAGCGCTATTTTAAGGAGCGCCGCATTAAGGTGCAGTTTATTGACCTTAAGGAAAAGGAGATGAGCAAAGGCGAGCTCACGAGCGTGATGCAGGCGGTCGGCGGCATCGACAAGCTGCTCAACCCCAAAGCCAAGGACGAGGAGACACTCGCACTTATCCAGCACCTCACTTCCAGCCAGCGCTTTGATAAGCTGCTCGAGAATCAGCAGGTACTGGCCGAGCCCATCGTGCGCAACGGCAAAAAGGCCACCGTCGGTTATTGCCCCGATGTATGGGGAGCCTGGGAGTAGCCTGTGTTATTTGCCGGCGCGTGGGTATAAGAGCAGGCGTTTGGCATAAGATTCAGCTGTAAGCCATATCTAACAAAGGAGGGCACATGCCCAACAAACCCGTGAAGATCATCATGCTTACCGGATACCTTGGTGCCGGCAAGACCACGCTGCTCAACCATATCCTCGCCAACGACGGCGGCATCCGCGCCGCCGTGATCGTCAACGATATCGGCGAGATCAACGTCGACGCCAGCCTTATCGCCGACGGTGGCCTTTCCGAGACCGACGACCTCATCCCGCTCACCAACGGCTGCATCTGCTGCACGCTTTCGGACGACCTGGCCAACCAGCTGCAGGGCATTGCCGATTCGGGCAATTTCGACTACATCATCATCGAGGCCTCCGGTATTTGCGAGCCTATCCCCATCGCCTACACCATCTCGAGCTTCTGCGACGAGGCCAAAGTGGGCGGCGAACCCAAGCTCGCGCTCGACAACATCGTTGCCGTGGTCGACTGTGCCCGCATGTACGACGAGTTCAACGGCGGTCGCGACCTGCTGGCCGAGGATATCGACGAGGACGACATCGAGAGCCTGCTCATCCAGCAGATCGAGTTTTGCTCCACGCTGATCCTCAACAAGACCGATACCGTGAGCCCTGAGCAGATCGCCGAGCTCAAGGCCATCGTGCGCAGTCTGCAGAAGGACGCCGTGATTGTCGAGGCTCAAAACGGCGAGGTCCCCATGGAGGAGCTGCTCGATACCGATCGCTTCGACTTTATGCGCGCCTACAACTCCGCCGCCTGGATCGAGGCCATGGAGCATCCCGAGGAGCACGACGACCCCGAGGTGCTCGAGTACGACATCGAGACCTTTGTGTACTCGCGCCGTAAGCCGTTTGACCTGCAGAAGTTCACCGATTTTGTTGAGCAGGAGTGGCCCGACGAGGTCATTCGCGTCAAGGGTCCGCTGTGGCAGACCGGCGATCCGGACATGTGCTACATGTTCGAGCAGGCCGGCCGCCAGATGCGCCTGATGGAGAACGGCTTGTTCGTTGACTCGGCGCCCGAGGGCGAGAAGCAGAAGATCATCGACGAGAACCCCGAGATCATGCAGATTTGGGACGACGAGACGGGCGACCGCATGACGAGCCTGTGCATCATCGGCCGTCACATGGACAAGGATGCGCTCATCGCCGCCCTTGATGCCTGCCTGACCGACTGGCACCGCGCTTAGGTTATCCAAGTGGGCGTTTTCCGCCCACGTAACCATCAAACCACCACGAAGGTACCCTTCGTGGTGGTTTTTCGTTCAATGCCAAGGAGATTCATGTTCAATATCGTGCTGTATGCTCCCGAGATTCCGGCCAATACGGGTAATATCGGCCGTACCTGCGTGGTCACCGGCGCCCGCCTGCATCTGGTGGAGCCACTGGGCTTTTCGCTCGATGACAAAACGGTGCGTCGCGCCGGCCTGGGCTACTGGCAAAACTTGGACGTGACGACCTATGCCAGCTGGGAGGATTTCCTTGCGCGCAATGACCTCTCCCCCGCCGACGACCGCTTGCATCTGCTGACCAAAAAGGCACGCCGAACCTATGCGCAAAGCACTTACCGTGACGGCGACTATTTGGTCTTTGGCAGCGAAAGCTCGGGGATTCCCGAAGGGCTGCTCGCCGCAGCGCCCGAGCGCTGCGAGCGCATCCCCATGCTGCGCGATTGTGACTCACTCGACAACGCCGAGGCCTGGGAAGCCCACGAGGAATCGCTCGGACATACCGAGGACGGCCATGAGGCCATCCTTCGGCAGGATATCTGCGGCAACTTCGTCAATCCGGACGACTACCGCATCAGTGCACTCAACCTCTCCAACAGCGCCGCCATCGTCCTCTACGAAGCCCTGCGCCAGACAGGCTTTCCGGGAATGTGACAAAGGAACTGCCCCTTTGTCACATTCAAGCGCTACGCCGATGGCACACACGCCTAATTGACGCTCTTGATAAAGAGCCCTTACTTTTAATCAGAATTAACTAAAGTAAAATGAAGTTAAACGGCGGTGTGAAAGGATGCTGAGGGAATCGATAGAGCCGTTCGCTCGATCTCTGGTTTTCCCTTCCTATTGCAACTCGTAGGCTACCGTGCCTGGGATCTCACAAGCGATTCGAAGGAAATCTCGTCACGCGACTTTGGCCTGGGAATCAAAATCGCGCGCGACGAGATGGACGACCGAATCCTCGCGGCAACCTATCGGGAACTCACGGCAGAGGACAAGCGATTCCTCATCGCCATGCTCGATGACGAGGAAGAATCCACCACCGCTGACCTTGTCGAGCGCCTTAAGCGTTCGCCGCAGCAGGTCTCCCGCTACCGACGCCGCATGATAGATGCCGGCATCATTGGAGAACGCGGGCGCGGAATCGTCGCTTTTGAATTGCCATTCTTCCGCGACTATCTCGCCGCTCAATGCGTGAAATAGGCATCAATGAGGCAAAGGGACTGTCCCTTTGCCTCATTGTCTATAGGTAGCGGCCAGTAATGCTCTTGGAGCAAGCAGCGATATCCGCCGGAGTGCCGGCGCAGACGACTTGCCCGCCCGCATCGCCACCGCCCGGCCCCATGTCGATCACATAATCGGCATTGCGGATAAGGTCGAGATCGTGCTCGATCACGATAACCGTGGCGCCCTTGGCGACGAGGCCGTCAAACACGTTCAGCAGCACCTGAACATCGAGCGGATGCAGGCCGATCGTGGGCTCGTCGAATACGAATACGGCATCGTCCTGCACACGGCCCATCTCGCTCGCAAGCTTTAAACGCTGTGCCTCGCCTCCCGAAAGCGCCGGCGTGGGCTCACCGAGTGTAAGATAGCCCAAGCCCAGGTCGTGCAAGGTCAGCAAACGCGCCTGAACCTTCTTGAGCCCCACCGTGGCGTCGAGAGCCTCGTCCACGCTCATGTCCATGAGCTGCGGCAACGTAAGCTTGCTCCCGTCCTTGCCCTCGCGATGGATATGCGAAGCCGTGTCTGCATAACGCGAGCCTCGACATGCTGGGCAGATGATCTCGACGTCGGGCAAAAATTGCACGTCGAGCGATATCGAGCCCGTGCCATCGCATGTAGGGCAGCGCAAGGCGCCAGTGTTGTAGCTAAAGGCACCCGCCTTGTAGCCGGCTGCCTTGGCCTCGGGCGTACGGGCGAAAGCGCGACGCAGCTCATCATGGATGTCGGCATAGGTCGCTACCGTCGAGCGCACGTTGGCGCCGATAGGTGTAGCGTCAATCAGGTTTGCGCGTGCGATGCCCTCGGCGTCGACCCAGCGCACATGGCTTGGCAGGCGCTCGCCAGCTGCCTGGGCCTTAAGCGCCGGGATGAGTGTCTCGAGCACCAACGTCGTCTTACCCGAACCCGAAACGCCCGTCACCGCGACAAGGCGACCGCGCGGTATATCGACTTCGAGCGGTTTGACGGTATGGATGGCATCGGTTGCCATGCGGATGTGGCCCTGGTCGAACATTTCGTCGTCAGTCACCTGCGGACGCATACGCTTGGGGTCTGCGCTCAAAAACGGGGCGATGCGGCTGCCCTTCGATTGTTCGACCTCGTCCACCGTGCCAGCGGCAATCACATTACCGCCGCCTGCTCCGGCAACGGGGCCCATCTCGACCAGATAGTCGGCTTCCACCAGCACACGTGTATCGTGGTCGACAACAACCAAGGTGTTGCCGTCATCAACCAGATCGCGCATCACGCCCACCAAGCCGTCGACATTGGCGGGATGCAAGCCGATTGAAGGCTCGTCCAACACATAGAGCACGCCCGTCGATCGGTTGCGCACCACGCGGGCGAGCTGCACGCGCTGACGCTCGCCCGTGGAGAGCGTGGCACCGGCGCGATCGAGCGAAAGGTAGTCGAGACCCAGATCGACCAGGCGACGGGCCGCGCTCAAAAACGAATCGCAGATATCCATCGCCATGGGCCGCATCTCGGCCGGCAAGGATGCGGGCACCCCGTGCACCCACTCAATCGCCTCGCCCAGCGTCATGGCCGCGGCCTGCGCCAGATTGATACCGCGCACCTGGGGCTGGCGCGCAGCCTCGGAGAGGCGCGTGCCGCCACAGTCACGACATGGCCCCTCGCGCAAAAAGCGCGCCACGCGTTTTAAGCCCTTATCGTCTTTGACCTTGGCGAGCGCGTTCTCGACGGTATAGACGGCATTGTAATAGGTAAAGTCGAGCGGCGTGGCGCCCTCGCCGTTTTTGGGAACGTAGAGAATGTGCTTCTTAACCGCCGGACCGTGAAACACAATGTCGCGCTCTTGAGGCGTGAGCTGGTTAAACGGCACGTCGGTGCGCACACCCATCTCGCCTGCCACCTGCTTCATCAGATCCCACATGAGCGTGCCCCAAGGAAGCACCGCGCCTTCGTTGATGGTCTTGGACTCGTCGGGCACCAGGCTCGCCTCGTCCACCTCGCGCATGACACCGGTGCCGCCGCAGGTGGGACACGCGCCGCCGCTGTTAAAGGCAAGGTCCTCGGCACCCGGCGCGTAGAACTCACGGCCGCACTCGGGGCACGTGAGCGACAGGCCCGCGGCCACGTTAAGGCTCGGCTCCACGCGCGCCCCGCAGTGCGGACACACGTGATGGGCGCAACGGCTAAAGAGCAGACGCAGGCTATTGTTGAGCTCGGTCATGGTACCAAAGGTCGAGCGCACACCCGGCACGCTGGGGCGCTGATGCAATGCGAGCGCCGCCGGTACGTGCAGCACCTCGTCCACCTGGGCATGTTCGGCCTGCGTCAGACGGCGGCGGGTATAGGTGCTAAGCGTCTCCAGGTAGCGACGCGAGCCCTCGGCGTAAAGAACGCCCAGTGCCAGCGAACTCTTGCCCGAACCCGATACGCCAGCAATACCCACGAGCTTTCCCAGCGGAATATCGATATCGATGTCCTTGAGGTTGTGCACACGCGCGCCACGTACCTCTATAGCCTGCGGGCTCATCTTCTGTTCCGTCACCTTTATCACCCTACTCATGCCATAAAACGCGGTCGCGAATGTATTCGCCCAGCATGGGCACGGTAAACCGGACGAGGCCGTATCCGGCAGCCTCGATGACGCGCTCGCGAATCAGGCTTGCGCGATATTTACTCGCCCAGCTTTGGGTGCGGTCGCAGCGCTCAATGATGTCAGCCATGCGCGTCGGCTTGCCCCCATCAGCCGCCATGGCCTCGATAAAGAGGCGCTGCGGACTGCGCAACCCGTAATACAAAGGAGCGTCCACTGCTTCATAGAACTCGGAGATGGCATCGGCGTAGCCAGCCTCGACATCGCACACTTCAATGACCCGCGAGTCACGCCGGACAGCAGACCTCCACATGTAATATCCCACCAGCTGAACCATATAGGGATGCCCCATGCTCTTACGCGCCGCAAGGTCCGCCGTCTCCGCATCAACGCAAAGACCAGTGCCTTTGACCGTCTGGATATATGAATCGCGCACTTTGGGCAAAGAAATCGCCCCCAGCGTACGCTGCTGGGCGCGGCGCAAAAACGTTACGCTCGGCTCTTCGAGCAAGTCATCAACCATGCTGGGCAAGCCGGCAAAAACCAGCGCAAGACCGTGCTGGTCTCTATCGGGCAAGCCCGTAGCATCCTGGTCTCCGAGCTGCTGCTGATAGAGAACGGCCAGCGCCGCCAGCTCCTCGATAGATGCCGATTGGGCCTCGTCAATCGCAAACAGTAAGCCCTTTCCCGGCCCGAGTTTCTTGAGGCGTTCGTTGACTAACCCGCGCAACGTCTCGCCTTTTGCCCGCGCCGCCTCGACCGACATCCGGCCAAGTGACGGCCCGAACTCCATTGACGTCGCAACCGACATATTCGAGCGAAGCGCATCGGCCAGGCGGTCGCATAGGCCAAGCGAGGCGGAATCAGAGACAACCGCCCATCCGCGCTCGCTAGCTAAACGCTGCAGCTCCCGCAAGAGAACCGTTTTGCCATAGCCGCGGTTTCCCGTAATGAGCATGAGCCTGCCCGGAGCTCCGGCGCCGTTATCGAGCCCTTCCTCGAAATCTTCGATGACCGACTCGCGGCCGATGAGTATCGGAGGCCGCTTGCCAGCCGTGGGCTTAAAGGGATTTGGATTCATGTCGGCCTCCTCGGATTGGCAAACCCTGGTAACAGTTATACCAACTTATACCGAGTTATACCAACAGGATGCGACAAAGAGACTGACCCTCCATCACCTATGGCCGAAAAACTCGACGTCCGCCGCTCGCCAGGGGCGGAAGGTGGCGGGATCGACCTTTACGTGCGCCGCGGCGGGCACGTCGTACCATTTGACCGTGTAGCCGGCGCCGTGAGAGCAAAAGACCGAGTCGGGCGTGTTGGGTAGATCGGCCTCGGGCTCATAGGCGGCCGTCTCGATGACGCGCTCGGCATCATGGCATGCCGCATAACCGGCGAACTCCAGGTACAGATGCCCGCGACCGCTCGTGTAGGCGGCCACCTCCAGCGCATAATCCTGCGCCTCGGATGCCGGCACGCGACCCACAAGCTTCGCCCGTTCGCCCGCCATCGTCGGCGGCTCGTACTCGGCACCCATGCGCGTGGCGTCTGACAACGCCCTGCCCACACACTCCCCCGGCACCTCGAGCTCAAAGCGATACCACGGCTCCAACAGCACCGCCGCGCCGGCCTCACGCGCCTGCATGAGCCCCTGGCGAATCGCGCGGTACGTGGCCTGGCGAAAGTCGCCGTCCTCGGTGTGTTTGGCATGCGCACGGCCACCTGTGAGCGTAATGCGCACATCGGTGATGGGCGAGCCGGTCAGCACGCCCAGGTGATCGCGCTCCATGGCGTTGGTGAGCGCCAGACGCTGCCAGTTAAGATCGAGCTCGTCAGTCGAGGTCACGGTGCCAAACTGCACGCCCGAACCCGCTGGCAACGGCTCTAGGCGCAGATGCACCTCGGCATAGTGGCGCAGTGGCTCAAAGTGGCCCACGCCCTCGACCAGCTGCGAAATGGTCTCCTTATAGAGAATGCCGCCGGGCTCAAACGAAATCGAAAGGCCAAAGCGATCGGCCAACACCCGCTGCACGACCTCGAGTTGCACGGCGCCCATCAGCTGCAGGTGAATCTGCTCCAGATGAGTATTCCAGCTTACGCCGAGCATGGGATCTTCGTCCGCCAACTCAGTCAGCGCTTTAAACACCGCGTGGACATCGTGTTCACCCGGAAGCACCGTATAGGTGAGGACCGGAGCGATGACGGGCGCATCACACACGGGCTCCGCACCCAAGGCGTCCCCTGGGCGAACGTGCGCAAGACCCGTCACGGCACAAATACCGCCAGCAGCAACTTCTTGGGCAAGCTCATACTTTTCGCCGTTATAGATGCGCACCTGATCGACCTTCTGCTCCCATGCCTCGGCACCGGAACGTCCGCTGATCATCTGTTTTGCACACAGCGTGCCGCCGGTCACTTTAACCCATGCCAAGCGCTCGCCGCGATCCCCGCGGCTGACACGATAGACGCGCGCGGCAAACTCCGGAATCCATATCTGTTCGCGCATCAGCACGCATATGCCATCCAGCAGCTCGCTCACGCCCTGGTCCTTGAGCGCCGAGCCGGCAAAGCAGGGAAAGAGCTTGCGCTCGGCAACCATGCGCGACAGCGTTGCGACGGAAAGCTCACCTGCCTCAAGAAACTCCTCGAGCGCCGCCTCGTCCAACGCAGCAGCGTCCTCCTGAACGGCGCCGCCCTCCAGCAGTTCGTTGGCATCCAGGCAGCCTTCGGAAAGACGCCGCCCAAGTTGTGCCAGCAAAACATCGCGGCCGGGATTCTCCAAATCGGTTTTGTTGATATAGATGAACGTCGGAATGTCATAGCGTGCAAGCAGGCGCCACAGGGTTTCGGTGTGCCCCTGCACGCCGTCGTTGGCGCCCACAACTAAAATCGCGTAGTCGAGTGCGCGCAGCGTGCGCTCCGCCTCGGCAGAAAAATCGACATGCCCCGGTGCATCCACGAGCATGACGCGGGTATCACCGTGGTCGAGCACGGCCTGCGACGAGAAAATCGTAATGCCGCGCTCGCGCTCGATCGCGTTAGTGTCCAGATGCGAATCGCCATCGTCCACGCGGCCGCGCTTACGAATGCGACCCGCATTGAACAGCATGGCCTCGGCCAGCGTGGTCTTGCCAGCATCGACATGCGCCAAGATTCCAACGACCGCTTGCTTCGACATGGCTCTCCTCTTATTGCAAGCCCGTCGCACGCGGAAACGGGCGCTCTCGTTCCACACTGGATGATACAATTTACGGGCCGGCGGGCGAAGCGGGCCCTATCCCCCGACTGAGCTCATCGCCCCGCGTTGCCGTGCGGCGATTTTCGTAGGTTCGCGCCTTGCGAAAGCCGGCACCTCCCCTTTTTGCCTGCCCGAGCTCATCCGGGGCGGCAACAACGCGAACCCCACAACAGCGAGGAGTCACCATGAAGACATTGCTCAACGAGTTCAAGGAATTCATCAATCGCGGCAACGTGATGGACATGGCCGTCGGCGTGATTATCGGCGGCGCATTCACCGCCATCGTGACCTCACTTACCGATAACATCATCAACCCGCTTATCTCCGTGATTGCCGGCGGTAGCGCTACCGAGATCTCGGGGCTGGTGGTGCCGGGCACTAATATCGACTTTGGCGCCTTTATCGGCTCGTGCATCAATTTTTTGATTGTGGCGGCAATCGTCTTTGCCATCGTCAAGGCATTCAACAAGGCGCAGGAAATCGGCGACAGGCTCGCCGGTGCCACCGCCGAGGAAGCCGCACCGGCGCCCGTCTGTCCGTATTGCCTGGAAGAGGTGCACGAAGGCGCGACCAAGTGTTGCCACTGCGGAAGCGAGCTGCCCCGAGCGTAGGTGCCTTAGAGCCGACAGCGAGCGACATCTACCACCTTGCAAAACAGCGCAGCGATCAAAAATGGCCCCACCCGGGGCCATTTTCGCTTACATGGAGCGTAGATACGCGCCCCCGCTCTTATGCCTCGCGCAGCCAGTCAAACGCAACACGCGGCGTGCCGTCCGACACATACACGACGCCGGCACGCTCAAACCCCGCTTTAATACTCGCGCCCTGCATGGGCAGGTTGTCCCGATGCGTATCGATACGCAGATGGTCGGCACGCTCTTTGGCAAAGGCGAACATCGCAGCCGCGATACCTTGCACGGTGCCGTCGGACGCCACACGGTGCAGCACGGCGTACGGAGTGTCGCTACGCCATTGCCCGTCCTCAATTACGTCATAGCACTCGTCCGGGCCCGGTAAAAAGGCAAACGTCGCCACCACGCGGCCGTCGACTTCGCACACATAGCTACCACCGGCAGCGATATCGGCAGCCAGCTGCTCGGCAGAAGGCGTGCCCTCGGGCCACTGCGTGGCGTTGCCATGCGCGCGCATAAAGGCACGGGCCGCGTCATAGATAGCCATGACGGCGGGAATGTCGGTATCGAGGGTTTTTCTGATCATCACGCGGCGACCTCACGTTTATTGGTATCACTTTGATTGAGCAATGATACCAGCGTTTGAAGAGGGGCGAGAAGCAGATGGGAAGCAAAAAGCGAGCCGCCTGGTCAAAGGCCAAAAGCGAGTTTTTGGGCGCTGCCACCGGTGGCGCTATGAGCGACCTGTTTGCGCGCGAGGACGAGCGCCGCGACGCCCTGAACGCCGAGCGCGATGAAGCCTGGCGCTACAAGTCGTGCGAGCGCAAAAACCGTTACGACACACGCGCCGAGGCCGAGGCCGTTATGGCCGACTGCGAAAACCGCGGGCGACGTGGTTTGGCCTGCTACAAATGCGAATACTGCGGCGGCTGGCACCTGACGTCGCACCCTTGGAAATAGACCCCGCATCGGCACGACACTGACGGAGCGCCAACCATCGCACGCAAGCTACGGGCGCGGCGGCACCAAAACATCGTAACGAACGGCCTTGCCCGCAAGTTGATAGCTCGGCTTAACGCCGGCAAGCAGCGGCCCCTTCACCGGCCGCTTGATAACGACCTTGCGCGGGCGCACCGCAAGCGCAGCTTCGACCAGCGTCTCCTCATCGGCACACGGCTGTTCCAGATGATGCAAGAGTTGGAACTTCTTTTTAACCGCCGCGCTCTTTGTGCGCTCGGGAAACATGGGGTCCAGATACACCACGTCGGGAGCGGTGAGCTCGCCCTGCCCGATCAACTCAGTTATATGGTGAAGGCCGGCAATGCTGTCCTCGCCCGCATGTAAGCGCATGCGGGCCACGGCAGTCGCAAGCGCCGGATTATCTGCCGCGCGCTCCAAGGCATCCTTGAGGAGCGCCGCGATCACGCAATCCTGCTCATACAGATCGACGGTAAAGCCCGCAGCCGCCAGCAGCAGCGAATCCTCGCCAAAGCCTGCCGTGGCATCAATCGCCCATGGGCACTCGACGCCTTTTGCGCGCGCAGCCTTTACCAACAGCTCTTGCTGCAGACGGCCCTGTTTGAGCCGTGGCAGCATGCGGACAAAATCGGCACGCAACTCCATCGTGCCGTCGGTGAGCGTGAGGCCCGCGGACTTCCCGGTCAGCTCAAGCCCCGCGGCCCGAGCAACAGAAAAGGGATCGACGACGCCCATGGGTACTCCTTAACAAGCAAAATGAATACGTGAGCGCCGTTTATGCCAGCACCCAACCGTCCGCTATTGTCCCACATGCGACATGGCCCACAGCATCCCAATGCAAAGCACCGCCATCAATCCCGTGCACACGGCAGCGATCACAGAATCGCCCATGCGCCTTCCCAACGACCGCGGCTCATGCACTCGCCCTGCTCCGTACATCATGGCTCCTCCTTAAGAACAGCTCCTTGTTACGGTCTCATCATCGCAGCGCCGCACATGAGCTGCCATCGATTTGGCTTACGTCCAGCTTTCCTTTTTGAAAGGTCGGATTGGGCTGCGCGGGCTCAAAGCGCTTTCAGGCGCACGCATCGCTGCGTTGAACTACAATGTGCTTCACCATATGTGCAGCACATGGGCTACGCCAGATCGGCGTACTCGTATCGAAAGGACCAGCCATGAGCTCCGCTCGCAAGACTCTCAAAATCCTTGCCCTCGTCTACTTTGTTTTGGGCATCGCCAGCCTCGTCATCGCCGGCATCGGTATCGCCAGGGGCAGCCTCGATTCCACGTACGGGTCGAACGCCATGCTCGCCGCGGTCGTGCTTGTCGTCAAGGGCATTGTCGATTTTTCCGCAGGTGTTGCGGGCATCAAGGGCGCCAACAAGCCCTCGCAGGTGGATAGCGCGTTTAAGCTCGGCATCGTTGCCGCAATCGCCACGATTGCGCAGGCCGTGCTCACGCTTCCCGCACTCGGCGGCAGCGCCGTCAATATCGGTGCCTTTGTCATCGTGGTCTACGACCTGTTCTTTGTTCAGCAGGCGCACGCCGTTAAGGCCGAGAACAAGGACCGCCTGTAGGCACTCGCTTCTCATAACCCCTGCAGCCAAGCAACTAACATGGGCCGATCGCGCAGTAACGCGGTCGGCCCTTTACATTTGCCCAGATAAAACCTGCCAAAATAAACCTGTCCCTTTTTGGCAGGTTGGTTAGCTGTGGCGGTACTCGGCAATGATGAAGTCGATGTCGGTTTTAAGGGTGTCCAGGTTTGCCAGGCGCTCTTTGTCGGTAGGGCGTGTGCGGTAGTAGTACGGCGTCATCTGGAACACCGCCTCGATGTCGGCCTGGGTCTGGAGCGTAATATTCGCGGACACCCGCTGTGTGCCGACCAGTTTAAGCTCCATCGTCTTCGGAAGCTTTTCGTCGTTGAGGTACGGCGTGTCGTAGAGCACCTCCTTGAGCCCAAAGAGATGACGGGCACCCGGCACCACGGTGTAGAGCGAACCCTCCGGCGCCAACACGCGGGCAAACTCGCGCTCGTTAAAGGGAGCAAAGAGCTCGGTCACCATATCGAAGGCGCCATCGGCCACTGGGATGTCTTTCATGTTGGCCACAAAATAGGTCGCATCGCCGCGCTTGGCGGCCAGGCGTACCATTTCTTTGCCCAGGTCAAAGCCATAAGCGTCCACGCCCGGCACCGCGCCCATGGCGCTGGTGTAGTAACCCTCACCGCAGCAAATATCGAGCAGCGTCATGGGACCGCCTGTAGACGCAGCACGCCCAGAAACCCGTTTGCGCACCAGCTCGACCATTGCATCGCGCAGCGGCGCATAGTAGCCACGGTTCAAAAAGTCACGACGGCTGCGTGCCTGCGACTTGGGATCGCCCATGGAGTCGCCGCTCTTGGACGAACGTAGCAGATATAGATAACCCTCGCGCGCACGGTCAAACCGGTGTCCGCCCGCGCATGCAGCACCGCGCTCGTCGTCCACCAACGGCTCATGGCAAACGGGACACAACAACATGGCAACTCCTTAGCGCGAACAACACAACGTATACCATTGTCGCACGCCTTCCCCACCTAGTCATTGGGGACGTTCTTGAATGACTAGTCGTTTAAGAACGCCCCCAATGACTAGGTGATTAGGAGTATCATCGTCTGCGCAAATAAGCACGAAATAGCACGTTAGAGATTGAGAGCGTATGGCTGATACCGCATCTAAGCACATCGACATGACCACCGGCTCACTGTGGCGCAATATCCCCCTGTTCGCCTTGCCCGTGGCCGCCACGAGCATCTTGGAGCAGCTGTCAAACCTCATCGCCACGGTCATTATCGGTAACTTCTCGGGCGACCAGGGAACCCTCGCCATGGCGGCAGTCGGCTCCAATGTTCCGCTTACCAGCCTTATGCTCAACCTGTTTATTGGCATGTCGCTTGGCTCCAACGTGGTCATCGCCAACGCTATCGGCCGCAACGATCAGAATATGGTCAAACGCGCCGTCCATACCTCGATTTTAATGGCGCTCGTGGGCTTTGTCGTCATCGCTCTGGGCGAGATCTTTGCCGAGCCCATGCTCGCCGCGCTCAACGTTCCCGCCGAGACCATGCCGCTCGCTTCGCTCTATCTACGCGTCTTTTTGCTCAGCATGCCCTCAATCTTGCTCTACAACTTTGAGGCCGCGATCTTCCGCTCCGTCGGCATCACCCGCATGCCGCTGCAAGCGCTTGCCGTGTCCACCGTCCTCAACATTGGCCTGGACCTCATCTTTGTCCCCGTACTCCACTGGGGCGTCGCGGGTGTCGCCATCGCCACCGTCATCGCCTACACCGTCAGCGCCGCTACACTCTTTATCCGCCTGCTCAAGACCGACTCCGTCGTCCGCGTCACCCCGCGCGACCTTGCTATCGACCCCGTCGCCCTCAAGCGCATCGTCAAGATCGGCCTGCCCGCCGGCATCCAAAGCGCCGTCTTTGCCGTCGCCAACATCATCATCCAGTCCGCCATCAACAGCCTGGGCACCGAGGTCATGGCGGCCTCGAGCGCCGCCATGAGCCTGGAGTACGTGTGCTACAACCTGCTCAACAGCTTTAGCCAGGCTTGCACCACCTTTGTGGGGCAAAACCACGGTGCCCGCCGGATCAACCGCTGCACCAAGACCCTTAAGGTCTGCCTGGTCGAAGGCGGTATCGTCGCGCTCACCACGATTATTGTTATTATCGGCCTGGGGCGCGAGATCTTGTCGTTGTTCAACAGCGATCCCAACATCGTCT
Organism: Collinsella sp. LCP19S3_A7; assembly: GCF_052121995.1. Classification (NCBI taxonomy): domain Bacteria; kingdom Bacillati; phylum Actinomycetota; class Coriobacteriia; order Coriobacteriales; family Coriobacteriaceae; genus Collinsella; species Collinsella sp. LCP19S3_A7. The sequence goes on from NZ_JBQKDE010000009.1 coordinate 33,307, forward strand.
CAATCGGCTATATCCGCGTGTGCTCGATCTTCCCTGCGTATGCCTTTAGCATGTTCTACGAGAACATGTCCGGCTACCTGCGCGGCTTTGGTATCTCGCTCATACCCGCCCTTATCACCATGATCTGCGTCTGCGGCATCCGCTTCTATTGGGTATTCTGTGTGTTCCCGCACTTCCGCACCTTTGCGAACATCATGATGGTCTACCCCATCAGCCTGGGCACCACGGCGTTCTTTATGGTCGTGGCGGTACTACTCTGCCACCCGACACGCACCTATCGCGCCACCCAAGCCAAAGCGACAGCCTGCTAAACACCGCACTCAACGCCACGCCAGTCATTAATTGACAATATGCGAGCTCATATAGTCGATAAAGCGCCTCGTGGCGATAGGCATGGTGTCCCAGCTGCGCCAGGCCGCCACTACGTCGCGCGAGGGGGCGTGCACGATGGGACGTACGCGAATATCGGCCTGCATGCCCTCAACGGTACGGCGATACAGCATGCTCACGCCCAGACCCTCCTCCACCATCGCCATAATGGTGTAGTCGTCAGTGACCTCGCTCGTCACGTGCGGCGACAGGCCATGCGCCGCGAATGCATCGAGCACCAGGCTCTGTTCGCCCTCATCCAGCAGCACAAACGGCTCGGAAGCCAGGTCGGCGAGCGTCACTTTTTCCTTTGCCGCCAGCGGATGCGCGACAGGCAACAGTGCCACCAACTCGTCGTGATAGACCACGCGCTTCTCGAGCCCTGCGGTAAACCCACGTGCCGTAAAGCAAAAATCCACTACGCCGTCGTGCACCCATTGGGCGTTGCGCGTGTAGTCGCCCTGCTTGAGGGTAAAGCGTACGCCCGGGTGCAGCGCCCCAAAGTCGCGGATCACGCGCGGTAACACGGTTCGGCTCACGTTGGTAAACGTCGCGATGCGAATATCGGACGACGAAAGCCCCAGCAGCTCCTGGCGCTTGCCCTCGAGCTCAGCCTCGGCAGTCACAATCTGGCGCAGATACGGCAGATATTGTTTACCGTCGCGCGTAAGCGAAACGCCCTGCTTACCGCGCTCGATAAGCGTGGTACCCAGCTCGCGCTCGAGTGCCTTGACGGCCTGGCTCACCGCACTTTGCGTATAGCCCAGCTCGTCCGCCGCGCCCTTAAGGCTGCCGCAATCGACCACCATACAAACAATCTGATACCGCGACGCCATCGTGCCTCCACAACAATGCAGCCGTAAAACGTTTTGCCAGTGCTTTTCCTAATGACATTAGCGTTTCTTAATCATACTGAAGATACATTCGCTTTACTACATCCAAATCTGGGAGCAGAATCCTTTTTACGAAACCGTTCTGCAACAAAAGGAGTCCCATGGATCGCAAGAAAGCAATCGCGCTCTCATTTTCCGTTCCCGTCGCATGGGGCTTTTCGTATCCCCTCATGAAGATCGGCATGGACAGCATGAACGCCACGAGTATCGTCGCGCTACGCTGCATCATCGCTTTTGTGGCCTGCCTGCTGCTCTTCCACAAGCGCGCGTTGCGCATTAACCGCGACCTTATGGTCCGTGCCGCCATCATCGGCGCCATCATGGCAACCGAGCTCACCTGCATGTGCCTGGGCTCCAGCCTCACCTCTGCCTCCACTGCCGGCTTTTTGCAGAGCCTGACGGTCGTGATCGTGCCGTTTGCCAACGCCGCCCTGCTGCACCGCGCCCCCGAGCGCAAAGTGCTCGTCGGCACCGCCATCGTCACCTGCGGTATGTTGCTGCTCTCGGGCGCCGACTTCACCAGCCTGAACCCGGGCGCGCTCATCATGCTGCTCTCCGCCTTTGTCTATGCCGGCCACATTATCGTGGCCAAGCGCTTTGTCGAAGAAGTCGATCCGCTTGCTCTGGGCGTTTGGCAGCTGGGCTTCGGCGGCTTATTCTCGGGCATCGCCGCATTCACCTTTGGCGGTTTCACACTCCCCGGCACGCCGGGCGAGGTCGTGGTCGTCGTCGCACTCGCACTCATCTGCTCTGCCTACGGCTTTATCACCCAGACGCTCGTGCAGCCCCACGTGCCCGCCGAGACCACCGGCTTTGCCTTCTCGCTCGAGCCAGTCTGCTCCGCCGTCTTTTCGTTCTTCCTAGTCGGCGAGGTCCTGAGCCCCATCGCCTTCCTGGGTGCAGCTCTCATCCTCACCGGCGTCATGGCGGCAACCGTCGAGCTTCCGCACCTCCGCGCACATGGACGCGCTCATATGGCAGGAGTGCCCGAGCGCGCCTCGTAGACCCCGCTCTTCATGCAGCCGCGGCATAAAGGCAACCGGTGCGCCTTTACAATAGATGCCAACATAGCATTTGCCATAAAGGAGCGCCATGAACACCGCAACTCGCGACCGCAACATAGCAACTTGGTTGGGCGATGCGCCGCAGCCGGTACGTGACACTACGAACCAGCTGCTCGAGCGCATCGCCCTTTTGCGTGCCGAGCAGACCATCTACCCGGCACAAGACGACATCCTCAATGCCCTCGCCTACACGCCGGCCGACCAGGTCAAAGTTGTCATCTTGGGCCAAGACCCCTATCACGGACCCAACCAGGCCATGGGGTTATCGTTCTCGGTCCCCGCGACGCAAACCAAGTTGCCGCCAAGCCTGCGCAACATCTATAAGGAACTCAAAGCCGATCTGAGTTGTCCCATTCCCGCCACGGGAGATCTGACGCCATGGGCACAACAGGGCGTCCTGCTCCTCAACACTACGCTTACCGTGCGCGAGCATGCCGCGAACTCACACGCCAAGCTGGGCTGGAGTACGCTCACCGACTACGTTATCGAACGCTGCTGCCAGCTACCCCAACCGGTAGTCTTTTTGGCATGGGGCCGCTTTGCCCAGCAGATGGTTGAGGGCAAGCTCGCCGCAATCGACGCGGGCAAAACAACCGGCAAGTTCTGCCTTGCCTCCACGCACCCCTCGCCGCTTTCGGCCAACCGTGCCACGGCAGAACTCCCCGCTTTTATGGGGTCGCGACCCTTCTCGGCAGCCAATCGGCTACTCGAACAGCACGGCTCGACCCCCGTTAACTGGACTTGTCTCGGCTAAAATCGATACATCAAAAATGCGCCCGACGGCTTTCCATCGGGCGCGTTTCCTATTCGGGCCAAATAAATTGTGTGCAGCCGGCCTCGCCACCATCAATGAGCAGGCTCTGCCCGGTCATAAACCGGTTGGTCACGCCCACAAAGTAGATCCACTCGGCGATCTCTTGGGCGGTTGCCCAGCGTTTAAGCGGTGTAAGCTCCATAATCTGGTTCCACAGGTGTTCGTCTTCCATCACGCAACGATTGAGCGGCGTGATAACGCCACCCGGGTCCACACTGTTGGCGATGGCCTGCGGTGCCAGGCGGTTTGCAAGGTTCTTGGTGTAGGCGATAACGCCGCCCTTGCTGGCAGCATAGGCGGGAAACTCCGATCCCGTATGCCCGCTCGCCGACCCCACATTGACCACGGATTTGATAGCGGGCGCCGGCTTGGCGACAAGCCCCTCCCCCACAAAAGCGTAGCGCTCGGTCACGTTGATGGTGCCACGCAGGTTGGCGGCGATATCGTCGACCGAATCCTGCGTACCCGCAACGTTCACGATCACTTGGGGTTCAAGGTCGCCTGGAAACGAGCCCGGCTCGCGGACATCAACAATCAGATGGCGGTAGCGCTCGTGTTCGATCACCGCCGGCAGCAGATCAAAGCCCACGACCTCGTGGCCCTCGTCCAAAAAGCGCTGCACGCACGCGGCTCCGATACCGCCCGAAGCGCCCGTGATCAAAACCCGCATACTTGCTCCTTAGGCGGTTGCGTGGCGCTCAAGGTACTCGGCGCCCACATTCTCACGCTCCCAGCCGCGCACGACCTTATAGCCCACGGGGCTCAGGAAGACCTCGCACAGCAGCTCGGCAACAGCGCCGGTCAGCGAGCACATAAGGACCTGCACCCAGGTCCAACCAAAGAACGTGTGGCTCACCACAATGGCAAAGACCAGGTTGTCGATAAACTGGCCAACACCCGTGGACACATAGGAGCGGAAGGCGAAGCTCGCAAAGTTATTCTTTTTGAGCATACGGCCGAGCGACTGGTTGAGCGTGGAGTTGACCACGGCAGAAACGAACATTGCCAGCGAAGAGCCCAGCACCACGTACCAGGTGCCGCCGATGGTGGCGTTAAGGGCGGTGTTGACCTCGATCATGCCCGTGTCGTAGTAGGCGCCCCACATACCGGGTGTGAGCGAGCACGCCCAAAAACACAGGCTCACGGCAAGGTTGACCGCCAGTGCGAGGATAGAGATTTTGATGGATGCCTTGGCGCCAAAGCGCTTGCAGATCATGTCCTGGCACAAAAACGAGACCCAGCTCACCACAAAGCCGCAATCGAGTGCCAGATACGGCAGGCTGATGAGCTCTTTGTTGGCCAGCAGGTTCATCATGATAACGCTCACGAAAAACAGCGAAACCGTTGCCGCGGGAATGCTCCGCAACAGGACCTTGTAGTCCTCCATGACCTTCTTGATCATTATGTACTCCTTTGGTTTTAGGTTTAACGAGCAGGATATCGGACCCGAACTGCTCGGACGCCCCGGTCTTGAGACGACGGTGGGCATGATAGCCGCTCGCGCGGTATCAGGCAAGCAGGCAGCGCGGCAGCCCCGCAGGGCCACCGCGCCGATGCGTTAAAAGACTACGTTGCCAAACTCAGACAGGATAAGGTCGGGATTGTGGTCGGTTGCCCAATCCACGTTCCACGGGCTCGTAAACAGCAACAGCTTGCCACCGCGCATGTCCTCGACGCGCAACGTGTCGCGCGTGAGCGAAAGGCCCGGGATATCGATGGTGTCGGGGTCGTTCTGGATCCAGCGAATGTCCGTATAGGGCAGCGGCTGACGACGAACCTCAACACGGTATTCGGCCTTGAGGCGGCGCTCGAGCACCTCAAACTGTAGCACGCCGACCACGCCCACGATGACGCTCTCCATGCCGGCACCCAGCTCGCGGAAGATCTGGATGGCGCCCTCCTGGGCAAGCTCCTCCATGCCCTTGACGAACTGCTTGCGCTTGAGCGTGTCGACCTGCGTAATGCGAGCGAACATCTCGGGGGCAAACGTCGGAATCTGCGGATACTGCACATGGCGCTTGCCGGAGCACACGGTGTCGCCGACGCTAAAGATACCCGGATCGAACAGGCCCACGATATCGCCCGCGTACGCCTCGTCCACGATGGCGCGGTCGTCGGCCATCATCGACGTGCCCGTGGCAAGCTTGAGCTTGCGGTTGCCCTGCACGTGGAAGGCATCCATGCCGCGCTCGAACTTACCCGAGCAAATGCGCACAAAGGCGATGCGGTCGCGGTGGTTCTTGTCCATGTTGGCCTGGATCTTAAACACAAAGCCGCTAAAGTCGTCGCGGCAGGGATCGACCGGTTCACTGGTAAGCGTATCGGTATAGGCACGCGGCGTCGGGGCCAGACGCAGGAACTCCTTAAGGAAGGGTTCCACGCCAAAGTTGGTAAGCGCCGAGCCAAAGAACGCCGGGCTCAGCTTGCCGCAGGCCACGGCATCCAAGTCGAGCTCGTCGCCGGCGCCATCGAGCAACTCGATGTCGTCCATCAGGTTCTTATGGTTCTCCTCGCCGATGAGCTCATCCATGGAAGAATCGCCCAGCTCGGCCTCGACCTCGGCGACCTTCTTGGTGGCGCTGGCGTGACCGTCGCCCTCAAAGGCAATGACGCGACGGGCCTGACGATCGAACACGCCGCGGAAATTGCGGCCGCTGCCGATCGGCCAGTTCATGGGATACGTATTGATGCCCAGGACATTCTCGATCTCTTCCATGAGCTCAAACGGATCGCGAGCCTCGTGGTCGAGCTTGTTCACAAAGGTGAAGATGGGAATGTGGCGCAGCGTACAGACCTTAAAGAGCTTCTTGGTCTGGGCCTCGACGCCCTTGGCGCCGTCGATGACCATGACTGCGGCGTCAGCGGCCATAAGGGTACGGTAGGTATCCTCCGAAAAGTCCTGGTGACCGGGGGTATCGAGGATGTTGACGCAGGCGCCGTTGTAAGTGAACTGCAGCACCGAGGAGGTGACGGAAATGCCGCGCTCCTTCTCGATGTCCATCCAGTCCGAGACGGCATGCTTGGCCGAGCTCTTGCCCTTGACCGAGCCGGCGGTCTGGATGCTGCCGGTATAGAGCAGCAGCTTCTCGGTAAGCGTGGTCTTACCGGCATCCGGGTGGCTGATGATCGCGAATGTGCGGCGCGACGAGATTTCATCCGACAGGCTTGCCATGCGGATCCTTTCTTGCATTGAGTGCATTACGTCGTTGTAGCCGTACTATTGTAGCCGCGAAATTCCGCTCTAGGGCGCCTATCAGGACAAATTCATCAGTTGGGGCCTGTGTAGCAGTCGATGACGGCACTCCGCAGCAGTTTGTCTCGATCAGTAACATCTAGACGGTTTTTGAACCTCTACCTGTTACAGATTTAGACAAACAGGTGGGCGTCCCAGAAAGATCTCGATCTGTAACATCTAGCAGCCAAAAACTTCTCCAGTTGTTACAGATTGAGACAGCCAGGTGGGGCCCACCAGCAAAATCTCAATCTGTAACAGGTAGCCGTCCAAATCGGTTCCAGATGTTACAGATTGAGATGAATGAACGAGCGGACAATCCCTATTTGGCTCTTGCATAACTGTGCATAGTGTATATATACTGTGCTTACCGGTTATATACACGTGTAGCCCAACAGCTAAGGAGCCGCTGTGGACATCATCCTATCCAATTCGAGCGACAAGCCCATCTATGAGCAGATAACCTCGCAAGTCAAAGCTCAGATCTTATCGGGCACGCTCGCTGCGGGAGCCAAACTCCCCAGCATCCGTGCACTCGCGAGCGACCTGGGTGTGAGCGTCATCACCACCAAGCGCGCCTACGCCGACCTAGAGCAAATCGGGTTTATCCGCACCGTGCAGGGCAAGGGCTGTTTTGTCGCCGAGGGCAACCAGGAGCTCTTGCGTGAAAACCAGCTCTGCCATATCGAAGACCTGCTTGCGAAAGCGGCAAGCCAAGCCGAAGCCTTGGGCGTCACGCGCGGCAAACTGCACGAAATGCTCGACCTGGTAGCCCCCGAAACCATGCAGTAGCCATCTGCAAGAAAGGCTATACCATGCAAAACTTGCTTGAACTCAAAGGCATCTCACGCGCTGTAAGCGACCGCTTTTCACTACGCGATGTCACGCTCGCCGTGGAGCCCGGCCAGATTGTTGGCTTTGTGGGCGCAAACGGCGCCGGCAAGACAACGACCATTCGCGCCGCGCTCGGGCTTATAAAGCTCGATGCCGGCGAGGTGCACCTGTTTGGGCAGTGCTGTGGCGCCGACGCACCCGGTGAAGTGCAGCGCTGCTTGCACGCCCGTATCGGCCTCGTGCTGGACACGTGTCCTTTCCCTTCCACACTCAAGGTGACCGAAGTTGAGGCACTCGTAAGCCCGGCGTACCCCACCTGGAGCCACGACACCTTCGCCAGCCTCATCGACCGATTTGGCTTGGATCCCAAGGCGAAGGTCAAGGACCTCTCCCGCGGCATGGGCATGAAGCTGCAGCTTGCCTGTGCGCTCAGTCACAAGGCCAAGCTGCTCGTTTTGGACGAAGCCACCGCGGGTCTTGATCCCATGGCACGCGAGGAGCTGCTCGATGAGCTGCTTGCCTTTGTCGCCGACGGCCAGCGCAGCGTGCTGCTCTCGAGCCACATTACGTCCGACCTCGATCGCGCTGCCGACCGCATCATTTGCATCGATAACGGCTCGATTGTGTTTGACCTGCCGCGCGAGGACATTACCGACCGCGCCGGCATCGCCCACTGTACCCAAGCGCAGGCCGCCGAGCTTATGGCTTGCGTCGAAGGCGCCCGTGCCGCCCACCACGCTTATAGCGTGGACGTGCTCGTGCCCAACCGTCGCGAAACGCTCGAGGCCTTCCCCGAGATTCCCTGCGATCGGGCAACCATTGACGATTATCTACGCCTCACGCTGAAAGGGGCTTCGAAATGAAACGCGCCTTTATGTCCGAGCTCGCCATCGTTCGCACGCTTGTCCCAAGCATAGCGGGCGTCGGCCTGTTCATATTCGTTGTGCTGACCCTCGCCAACACGTCAGGTGGCGACTCTGGCACAAGTGCCGGCGCCTGCGCGCTCAGCGCCATGTCGCCTATCATGGTCATGAGCTCGCTGGCAGGCTTCGACAATCAAAACGGATGGGAGCGTTATCGGGCAACGCTGCCCCTCTCGCGCAAAGACATCATCTGCGCACGCTACCTGAGCATCGTTGTCTTCTCGGCCGTCATGACGTGCGCCGCCACGCTTTTGAGTATCGTCGCCATCCCGCTCTTCAACAGCGCGGGCATTCCTTCGACGGGACAGACGGTCTTTGAAATCGCAATCGCCTCGGCAGCATCGATGCTCATCTCCCTCATGATGGTGTTTTTGGCGCAGCCGCTGTTCTTTCGATTTGGACACATGGAGGCGCTGCGCCTATCCGTTGGCCTGTTTGCCCTGCTCGGATGCCTTGCCATGGCCACGTTGAGCTCATCCAACCCCATCAGCAACTGGCTTATGTCGATTGCCGGGGCGAATCCCGATCCCACCGTCCTTGGCTGTCTGTGTGCAGGAACTGCCGTACTGGCGCTCGCACTATGTGTAATCAGCTGCGCTGTCAGCACCAAGGTTTATCGAGTACGCGATCTGTAATCGACGGCTAAAAAAGCTTAGGTGGTACCCCGCTTATTTTTTCAATGAAACGAGGCGGCATAGCGTCACCACCGCCCTTCACAGCAGGCCGTCTAGTTCTTGGCAACCAAAAAGACACCGTCAGCATATCGAAGGTGAATACTTTTCCGAGAAGTGAACGAGTAAAAACAGTGCCCTGTAGCATCGACATTTTTAAGGACTCAATTCCTGCGGTTTTTGTCTAAGAATCCTGCAGTTTTGTTCGAAAAAAGTGTACATGTTCCAGGGGTCCAGATTTACTCGTTCACTTCGCGGAAAACCATTCACCTTCGATTCGAGCCTTAACCAAATGCCCTCTCGAACTATGGCCCCTATCTCACCACAGCGGTATCAAAGCTTCATGGCGGGACGGTATCATCGGACGAGCGCCGTAAATCTGGCGCGGTCGTTCTTTGGGGAGGCATTTCACCCGTGTCGTGGGTCGCAGCAGCATTTGTGTCGGCTTTCTTTGCCGGCGTCACATCAGTCCTGGCCAAATGCGGCATCAAGCAGACCGACTCCGATGTCGCGACGGCCATTCGCACCTGCGTGGTGCTCGTTTTCGCCTGGGCAATGGCGGGCATTTCTGGATCCATTGGAACCATCGGCAGCATCGAGCCCAGATCTTGGCTCTTTCTCGTCCTCTCGGGACTCGCTACCGGTGCTTCGTGGATCTGTTACTTTAAGGCGTTGGGCATCGGAAACGTCAATAAGGTCGTACCGGTCGACAAGATGAGTACCGTACTCGCTGCACTGATCGCCATCGTGCTTTTTGGCGAGACGAGCAACCTTGCGGTTAAGCTCGTGGGAACCGCTGTCATCACCCTCGGTACGTTTTTAATGATCGAGAAGAAGCAGTCTGCCGGACCCGAGCGGCAGCAAGACCGGACCTGGCTCGCTTACGCCCTCGGCGCCGCCGTGTTCGCGGCGCTCACGTCCATCCTTGCCAAGGTTGGCATCGAAGGCGTCGAGTCCAACCTGGCCACGGCAATCCGTACCTGTGTGGTACTGGTTATGGCATGGGCAATCGTGGCAGCTAAAGGCAAGATGGACCAAGCCGTGCACGTAGACCGCTACGAACTCGTATTTCTCGCGGCATCGGGCATTGCGACTGGCGCATCGTGGCTGCTGTGCTACTACGCCATCGCCACAGGCCAGGTGAGCGTCGTGGTGCAGATCGACAAACTATCGATTGTCGTATCGGTACTATTTGCGCGCCTGGCATTCAACGAAAAACTCTCACGGTGCAGCGCCATCGGTCTCGCCTTCATCGTCCTGGGCACCGCCGCGCTCGCGATTTGGAAATAGCGCCGATGCCAAGCGAGATCTAGACGCTCGCAAATCCGTGACAAACGGCATATCCCGGCACGCCCGTGACGTTTTACAGTATAAACGTCACGGGCCTCGGCTCAGTCTCGATCATCCAAGGGGATGTCTTTTTGGTCATTGTTCTTTAGGGAACGGTCAATCGCATAGAACCACGAAAACGGCCGTCCAACGGCCGTGGTTTGTTGCGCCGTTCCGCCTCCGTCATCTGCCATTTTTGCACCTGATAGGAAAGAACAATGCAAACCCAGGAATCTCAATCCTTCCCAAAAGCAACTAGCTTCGGTGCGACACTCGTACGCTCTAAGATTATGGGCCCTAATCCCCTCAAGCTCTGCGAAGAGCTGCTTCGCGATGTGCATATCCCCTGCGGCGTCCGCGTCTGCGACCTTGGATCGGGCACCGGTATCACCAGCGCCCTACTCGCCCGCGAATACGGGTTTGACACCTACGCCGTCGATCTGTGGAGCGACCCCGTCGAAAACCGTGCGTTCTTCGATTCGCTCGGTATCTCGCGCGACACGATTCACCCTGTTAAGGCAGACGCCTCGCAGGGGCTGCCGTTTGAGCACGACTATTTTGATGCGGTCGTAAGTATCGACTCGTACAACTACTACGGCCGTGACCCACACTATCTGGGTGAGCGCCTACTCCCCTACGTAAAGCAAGGTGGGATGCTCTACTTAAGCATCCCCGGCATGGTTCGCGACTGCCACGACAACCTGCCCGTTTGCCTGCTCAAATCCTGGACACCCGAGCAGCTCGACTATATGCACGACATAGCCTGGTGGCGCGCCATGATCGAGCCGACCCCCGGCGTCGAGATTGTCTCGATGCAGCCTATGCTCTGCACGGACGAAGCATGGAAAGACTGGCTCGCCTGCGACAACGAGTACGCAGCAGGCGACCGCGCTGCCGTTGAAGCCGGCGCGCTCGAATACCTCAACACCATCGCCATTGTGCTGAGGAAGCTCTAAACATTAGCCGCGCAAGGCCGTAAACAAATGGCCTCGCGCGGCTTCTTCAAAACGAGTTCTGAACAAACGCAAAGCGCAATATGCTACTTGCGCAGCGGCTTGGGCAGCGGAATGCCGGCGGCGATGGCTGCGGCGATGATCATGCAGACGATGCCCTTGAGCGGGAAGCACATGAGCAGCAGGCCCACGACCATAACGGGTTGGCGCATGACGGCGCCCATCGTCGATGCCGTGCAGACGGCGACGCAAAAGACCGGATCGGCGCCGGTGAGGATGGCAAGGCCATAGCCCAGGCTTACGCCCGAGAAGATAACCGGGAAGAAGTGACCGCCACGCCAGCCCATATTGATGAGGGCGGGGGTCAGCATAGCCTTGACAAGACCGGTCGCGATAAGCACGCCGGCGGGAATGGTCAGATAGGTTTCCATGAGCACATCGGCCTGGGTCTCGCCGGCAAACATGGTGTAGGGCAGGAGCGTGCCACAGATGGCGAGCGCCAGACCGGCCATCATGGCCTTGACGACAGGACGCTCCCCTATTGCATGGGACAGCGCCTCGCTCGCGTGCTCGGAGACAAAGTACAGCCAACCGCAAACGGTGCCGAGCAACGCCAGCGGAATGAGCCAGGCAAGCTCCAGGTTGCCCACCTCGGCGGACTCGAACCTGGGCATGCCCATGCCGCCGCCCACGAGCTGGCCAAGCAACAGGTAAGTGCCCAGACCGCCGGCAATCGCAATGCCGTAGACCACGGTCTTTTGCGCCCTGGGCAGCTTGATGGTGATCTCGTCGGACGCGGACTCATCGTCGGCATCTTCGCCCTGGCCGTCGGCGCTACCGGCGAGCGGCGCCACAAAGCCAAACACAGGCGCGGTAAAGAGCGCCGTCAGGGCAGCCTGGGTACCCAGCAGCGTGAGCTCCCTAAACTCGGCGCCAAAGCGACGCATGCGGTCGCCGACCCAGCTGCACAGGCCCGCGATAACGCCGGTCAGGCCGGCCTCCGGTCCAATACTTCCGCCAAACAGCAGCGGCAGCAATGCCGCAAGCGAAAGCTTGCCCAGATTGTCGTACGGGTAGCGCCCATCTTGCTTGACCTTAGCCATCACCTGATTGAGGTTATCGGTCTTGGTGTCTGTCATCTTTTCGTACAGACCGATTAACAGGCCGCCCAGCAGGCAGACAAAAAACGGGTACGGCAGAAAGCCAAACGGGCCGCTGGCGAGCTCGGGCGAAGCGACGCCCAGTGCGTGCGGAATCTCGGTCCATAGATAGTCGATGCCGTGCTCCATCACAAAAAAGAACAGCCAGACCGCGGCACCTGCGAACGCACCGGTCACGGCAACGCTAACTAAAAACAGCGCGCGGTTTGTGGGTTTAGCGAGCTTATCCATCGGGTCCTCCCGCGGTCAAAGTCGACATAGATACGTTTTATTGTAGAGCGAGTGTGGCCCAGACGAGCCAACCGTCTGCGCTGCAAACGGAGCCACCGGGGACCACAGCGGGACAGGCTCAAGGCTTATCCGTTGATAATTGATGCGATTTCGTACAGATCCTCGGCAAAGTAAATGCCTTGCTGGCGCCGTGGGCTTGATAAGCCCTTATCAATCATGTGTACGAGCAGTGCCTTGAGGTCGCTGTAGTAACCGTCCAGGTTATACAGGATGCACGGAGCACTCAGGTGCCCCAACGACACCGCGGACATAACCTCGGCAATCTCCTCGAGCGTGCCCGTCCCACCGGGAAAGGCAATGAACGCATCGCCGAGCTCGATCATCTTTGCCTTACGCTCCGCCATATCGCTCGTCACGATGAGGTCGTCGATACCGTCATGTTGAAACTCGGCCTCGATAAAAAAGCTCGGCTCCACACCCGTCACGTGCCCGCCGGCATTAAGCACGCTATCGGCGAGCGCGCCCATCAGGCCCGATTTGGATCCGCCGTACACGAGCGCGTGCCCGTTGGCGCCAATCCAGTTGCCCAGCTCCTGCACCGCAGGCAGAAACGCCGGGTCATTGCCGATACTGGCACCCAGATACACGGTGATATTCAAATTCAGTCCCCCTCATCGTGACGCGCGGCGCCCGTTTTAGCGCTGGCGCCGGCGATATTCGCGCACGCGGCGCGACAGATCGGCGAGCTCGTCACGATCGAGCTCTTCCAAATGCTCAAGATCATCCATAAAGCGCGCCATAGTGTCCTTTTGATGCATCTTGATGAGCATATTGCAGTAGCTCACCGCCACGCCCGTGAGCATGGCAATGTAAAAAATGCTGATAACGCTCAGGACGACCGTGATGACACGGGCGACCGGCGTTTCGGCCGGAATGTCGCCAAAGCCGATCGTCGATACGGTCTCAAAGCTAAACCAAAGGCCATCGCCAAACGTAAGAGTTGTTGGCTCAGAGAGCCAAACAGCCATTGAACACAGAAGATAAAAGACGAGAAAAAGGCCCGTGATGCGCACGAAACCGGCTTGACGCAACACATCGGCCAGCGTCCTCAGCTTTTTCATCGAGACCCCCTTTTTTCAGGACAAGCAATCGCTTTTGGTCGGTATTGTCCCACGCCTCCCCCGCAAACGGAACCAGCCATCGAGAATGCCCCTAGACGACGAGTTGTGAGGGACAATCCTTCCACAACAAAAAGTGCGTTTCAATCTGCGACAAATAGGATGTTCCCGTCGGCCTCGCAGCCTGAACTAGTATCTTGATATAGACATACCACCCACCGCCGTGCACGCAGCACGCGGAAAGAAAGGAAACCCACGATGTTTAGACCTCTTCGTAGAAAGAAGCGTGCTATCACCGATCAAGAGGCACGAGAGCTGCTTGTTAATTGCAAACGCGGCATTTTTGCCGTCAACGGAGACGACGGCTATCCTTACGCCATTCCCGTTAACTACTACTTTGACCCCGAGCACGACAAAATTTACTTTCATGGAGCCAAGGCGGGGCATAAGGTCGATGCACTCAAACGCAGCGACAAAGTCTGCTTTACCGTCTATGGCAACGATTGGTACAAAGACGACGACTGGGCACCCTATGTTCAAAGCACTGTGGTTTTTGGCCGTTGCCGCCTCGTGAACGATGACCCGGCGTTTGTCGAAGACAAAGTCCGACAGTCTGCCCTCAAGTACTATCCTTCTGCCGAAGAGGTCGAAGAGGAGATCAAGCAAAGTATCAGGGGCGTCCAGCTGTATGAAATTACGGTTGAACACCTTTGCGGCAAGCAAATTCAAGAAAAGTAGCAAACGTGGAAAACGCGCTCGCAACCCTCTGCACCCTATGCGCCCACGCACGTTGACGACGCGGGCACAAGCCGCAGTACCCGAATCGTGCGACCCCTATACCCCAAAAACGTAACGGTCTAGGCGGTCGCACGCTTCCCTTACGCGCGAAAGCGGCAGCGCCAGATTCACGCGAATGTGGCAGGGGCCATGGAACGGACGTCCATCCTGATACCCCACGCCCACGCGTGCCCCCTCGTCGAGCAACCACTGAATATCGCGGCCATGCTCGCGGCACCACTCGGTGCAGTCCAGAAACACCATGTACGTGCCCTGCGGACGCGAATAGGACACGCCCTCAAAATGCTCGTCCACGTAATCGCAGAAGTACTCGATATTGTCGGCAAGCACCTGGTTGAGTTCGTCCACCCACTCGTAGCCCTGCGGTTGGTAGGCACCGATAAGCGCATGCATCGAAAGGACATTCATCTCGTTGTAATGGGTCTTGTTAGACACAGCGCACATGCGGTCGCGCAGCGTCTCGTTGTAGACAATGTGGTAGCTGCCGACCAGACCCGCCAGGTTAAACGTCTTGCTCGGCGCATAGAGGGCAACCGTGCGCATGCGGGCATCCTCGCTCACCGACTGCGTCGGGATGTGCTTGTGTCCCGGCAGAATGATATCGGACCAAATCTCGTCCGAGATCACCACGCAATCGTGCTCGCGATAAATGTCCATGGCGCGCTCGATCTCGTCGCGCTCCCATACGCGGCCGCAGGGATTGTGCGGCGAGCAGAACACTGCGGCATGGATGTGATTTTGGGCGAGTTTGCGCTCCATGTCCTCAAAGTCCATGCGCCACACGCTCTGGTCGTCGAGCTGAAGCGGGCTGTGGACAATGCGATAGCCCGCGGCCTCGATGGACTTGGTGAAGCCGATGTAGGTGGGGCTGTGGACCAACACCGCATCGCCCGGCTGGACATACGCGCGCAGCGTCGACACGACACCGCCCAGCACGCCGTTTTCGTAGCCGATATGCTCAGGCGCCAGGCCCTCGATGCCATTACGGCGGCTCTGCCATTCGATGATGCGGTCGAAGTACTCGGAACGCGGATTGAAGTAACCAAACATGGGGTGCTGGGCGCGCTGAATGATGTGCTCCTGGACCGTAGGCACCGTGGCGAAGTTCATGTCCGCCACCCACATGGGAATGCGGTCGAAGCCCTCGTCGGGTGCGTTCGGAGCCATACCGGGGATCTCGCCCCAAGAGTCAACGGCGATGGAGTCCATGCCGTGGCGGTCGATGATTGAAGTGAAGTCGTATTTCATGCTGAGCCCCCGTGCAGAGCGGAATGATTCGGTAGGCGTTATTGTCCACCAGCGCAGGCGATTTTGGCATGGGGTTTGGCGCTTAATTTGACGGGTGCGGACGAATGGCTGGTTAGTCTCGCGCGTCGTTGATGGCGGTTACCGTCAACCTGGCCCCGTCAACCGTAAACGATATGTCGAGTCCGGCGTAAGCCAAGTGGTAAACGCGGTTTGGCTCGTGCTTGCTGCCCGCGCGGCGCGGATCTTGGCGAAGAACCTCGACCAGGCCGGGGAGCTTTACGGGCGGGACCATGTCTTGAAGCGCTTGCGGGAACTCAACATCGAGCTCTTGCCACGGAGCACCCTCAATCCAGCCGCCGGTCGCATCCGGGTGGCAGTCCGCAAACGGGATGTAGGGCTTAATGTCGTAGATGGGCGTGCCGTCACGCAGGTCGGCCCCCAGTACATGGATGATGGGGCCGTCGTCGGTGCGCTCAACGCGGCTGAGCTTGACGCAGGTAAGACCGATGGGATTGGGGCGAAACGGGCTGCGTGTGGCATACACGCCCACGCGCTCGGCTCCGCCCAGACGCGGCGGGCGCACAGTCTTCGACCACTTGACGTTGGTGCCGGACCTGTCCTGCGTCTTGGCATCGGCAGCTATATCCTTAGCCGCGCCGCCGGGCGTTCCGTTTTCGAAGCGCCACAGCAGCCATAGGTGAGAGAAGGAGTCAAGACCCTCAACTGCTGCGTTGGAGGCAAATTCCGGCTCAAAGACGATGCGTCCCTGCAGATGGGGCGCCAAAAAGCTGTTGCGCGGAATGCCGAACTTCTGCGGCAGGTCGGTATGCATGTGTGCGATAGGTTCCATGCCGGTCATTGTACGGCATGGAGGTGTGGGGTGCAGCGCGCAATTCTTCGCCGCGGTCTCCCGTCGTGCAACCAACGGTTGCTTGGAAGGGCGCCGGCCGCCGCGTATGCTTAAGCCATCAACCAGCAGAAAGGAGTCGCTATGGCCTTTGCAGAAAAGCTCATTGCCATTCGCCGCGCCCATCACCTTACCCAAGAGCAGCTCGCCGCCAAGCTCTTCGTCACACGCCAAGCCGTCAGCCGTTGGGAACGCGGCGAAGTCACCCCGGGCATCGACATGATGAAGCTCATTGCCGCCGTAACCGGAGAACCGCTGTCCCACCTGCTCGAAATGCCCGAGCACTATTGCCAGAGCTGCGGCATGATACTCACACCCGACGACTGCGGCACCGATGCTGTGGGCGCCACAACCGACCATTACTGCAAGTGGTGCTACGACCACGGCCAGTACACCTACGACACCACCATGGAGGCGATGATCGAGGATTGTGCCCCGCGGCTGGCGCAAAACACCGGCATGTCGCTCGACGAAGCCGTCTCGCTCATGGGCGCCGTCCTGCCGCAACTGGAGCGCTGGCGCTCCGTGCAAGAAAACGAGGAGCGCTACGGCGCCGAGGCGCGGGCGCGCTACGGCGACGAGGCGATCGACGCAGCAAACGAAGCACTGCTGGACATGGACCCCGAGACATGGAACGACATGAAGGAACTTGAACGCGCTATTCTGGGCCAGCTTTCGATTGCCATGGGCGACGGCGATGCGGATGGAAGCGAGGCCCGCAAACTTGTCGCGATGCACCGTCGATGGATTGGCCTTAACTGGGGGCACAAGCCCCAAGACGAAGCATACCTGGGCCTCGCCCACGGCTATCTTGCTGACCAGCGCTTTATCGACTACTACGACAAGCCCTGCGGCACCGGAGCCACGGCGTTTCTGGTACAGGCCATCGAGTCGTCGTCAGCTCATGCATAGACCGCGGCGGCTTTGGGTATTTCAATCAAAACCTCAACCGATTGGAGACCTATGGCTACTAATCATGAGCTCACGCTGTACGTTATGACCGGCTGCCCGTATTGCATGAAGGTCAAGCGTTTCCTTGCCGATAACGGTGTGACCATCCCTGAGCGCAACATCTCGACCGACCCCGATGCCGAGCAGACGCTCATCGCCGTCGGCGGAAAACGCCAGGTTCCCTGTCTGTTCATCGACGGCAAGCCGCTCTACGAATCGAGCGACATCATCGCATGGGTACAGGAGAACCTGCTCTAGCGTGCGAGTACTCATTGGGGACGTTCTTAAATGAGTGGGTAGGGCTTCGGTTTCTCAAATATATAGAACATATGTTTGCTCTCTGTGTTATACTCATCCCAAGGCATGAGACTGGTCGAGAGCTCCTGCGGAGGTCCCCAATGACACGCTGGAGCGAGCTCGGTAAGTAAGATCGGTGGTTACCGCACTCGCCCATCTCAGACAGGCTGCGCTCCTGTTCGCCGTCGCCATCAAAGAACGGCACTCACAATCAGACTGTTTCTTTTCCGTGAGTCACACAGGAGCGCATCGCTATGGCAAAAAAGATACCAACCCTTTCACCCGACATTATTTCAAACACCTGCTCGGATATCAGCAGGATTGTCGAGGCCAAACACCTCGGCCAGAAAGGCACCGACCATGAGGCCTCTTCGGAAGGGGCTCTGCTCATCGGGCGCCGTCTCGAGCAAGAGATTGCCGGATACCCCATTTCCAATCTAAATGGCCTACTCTCGCCCATCGCTTGCCACCTCAAGCAGCACTTTAGCCCAAGCCTGGGCCCGACCTATCTCAAGCGTTGCATAAAGCTCGCACGAACTGTTCCGGAAGACATGAGTTTTCGACCAGAGCTTGATCTAGAACACTATCAGTCGCTCGCTCGCATCGCCGACAAAGATCTGCGCTTGGATCTGATGAACGTTGCCGCTGATAACCGTTGGAGCGCATCGCGCATCGATCGTCATGCCCGCTATCGAAGTCCGCAGGACGTTTTGGATGCTTGGGAGCGCCGTGTGCTTGAATCAAATCAAGAAGTACGGCGCTTCGCCCGCGCCTACACAGATGCCTGTGGAATCATTTTACTCGATGAACTTATTGAGCTCTACAACTCCTGTGCCCCCAATCCAGTCTCGAGATTTGAGATAAATGAAACTATTTGGCAAATCAGGAACGAATCGGGGCAAATCGACAATCCCTGCGTCATATCCAGAGATGGAAAACTCTATCTCATAGCGCCTGAGCTCGATGACGCTGTCGATGAAGCCCCTTATTACTACGATGACTACGGATACTCCTATCGAAAATATGAACGACGCAGCGAATACACCGGTGAGATGCGCGCGCTGCGCGAACGGCGCGTTGGCATCAGAGTGGCAGCCATCTTCGCCGGTCACGAACGTCTCCCAATCAAAAGGCTCAGTTATGACGAAGTCATCTGCGGGCATATAAAGTGCAGTCGATCTGTCGAACGACTCAAGCAGTACGTCCTGAGAGACCCTGAGATTAAGGCATCCGATCTCCATGCAAGAGAAGATGAGTTCGATTTCATCATGACAAAGCTTTTGCGTTCCGTTGGACTCAACGGTATGCCGACAGCACAGCAAATTACCGAAGACGCAGCTTTCTTATTGATTGTCGTACGGCCCGAGTTTTACGAACGCAAGAAAACAGCCGAAGTCTCCAAGCTCCTCTCGATAATCTATGAAAACGCTCTCCTCTGGGAGTTCAACGGACGTTCACATACCGAACTAAAAAGCGAAGGAGTAGTGGAGCCTCCGATGTCGGCTTTACATCGAAAAGTCCAATCAAAACAAGTCGCTTAAGCCTATTAACTGCTTGCATTTTTGTTTACAAAACTGTATACAAAAAGAGAGGCCCTTATGGAGCTCATCGCAATCCACCCCCACGCCCTCAAACACGGGCTGACGGAGACGGATATCACCTGCGCCTGGAACTCCGCTTTTGCATGGTTCAGGCGTGATCTTGAAAACGGAGGTATCGATTACGTTCTCGTTGGACTTGATGGAAGAAGCCGTCTCATGGAGCTCATCGCTCGATATTGCTCCAATCGAGATGGCTATATCATTTACCACGCCCTTGTCCCTCCTACGCGCAAGGTGCTCAGGGAAATCGGGATCGATCGATAGGAGGCGCTATGGACGCTAAGCAACTCGAAAAGATGATCGGATTTGCCCCCGGAGAGTTGGAGAAAGCCGCGGAGGCATACGAAAAAGATGAGTGGCCGAAGGGTCGCACCATCAAGCTGGGAAGGCCGTCGATCTCTGATGAGCCAAGCGTTGTTTTATCGGCACGTGTGGGTGAATCGGTTCTTGAAGCGTTTGACGAGAAGGCAAAGCGCCATGGGCAAACACGCACAGAGCGACTCAGAGAACTCATTACCCTTGACGCAATGATTGCCTAGTCCCCCACCGAATCCAAACATGTACGCCAGCATCCAAAGTCGACATTTTTCGATATCTTTGGATGCTGACGTACAGCTTTTGCAACATAGTCATTGGGGACGTTCTTAAATGACTAGCCGTTAAAGAACGTCCCCAATGACTAGCTAACCGTGGAAGCGGGCTATGGGCGCAAGTGGCTGCTCGCGAAAGACGCGATCGACGGCGGCGCGGTATTCGTCGACCTTTTTAGTCTTGCGTACGAGTTTGTGAACGGTAGCAGGATCGGCGAAGGCGCATTTAGCGTAGAACCACCACTCCTTCATGCGAAAGACCGCGTTGCCGCCAATCTCTTCTGCATATGCCGCAAACAGCATGTCGTGGAAGCGCTGCAGTTCGGCTGCCGTGGCAGCAGGGCCGCCCTTGACCATGCGAGCCAGCGCGGGGTTCGCAAGCAAGCCACGCCCCAGCATTACATGACGTGTGCCGGGATAGGCCTCCACCAGCGCCTCCATGTCCTCAAGATCAAAAATATCGCCGTTGTATGCCACCGGAAACGGTGCCCGCTCCAACGTCTCGCCATAAAACTCTTTGCGCGGCGAGCCCGTATAGCGATCCTTCTGTACGCGCGGATGCACGATCAACTCTGCCAGCGGCATGCGACAGTACAGGTCGAGCACGCGCTCGTATTCGTCGTCGCTCTCCAGCCCCAGCCTGGTTTTTACCGACACCGGCAACGGCGATCGCTCGCACACGTCACTCAAGAACACCTCGAGCTCGTCCAAGTTGCGCAAGAAGCCCGATCCTTTACCCTTGGCAACAACCGTACCCGAGGGGCAACCAAGGTTGAGATTAACCTCGCGGTAACCCATGTCGGCGAGCACGCGCGCCGCCCACACAAACTCATCCGCGTTCTTGGACATCAGCTGAGGCGCCACGTTAAGCCCTTGGTTGTTAGCCGGATCGATTTCCTTAAACGCCTTGCCGCCAAAGCGGTTGCCCACCCGCGGCGGCGGCAAAAACGGCGTGTAATAGCAGTCGAGCGCACCGAAGCACTCCGCATGCACGCGACGGAACACATGCCCGGTAATCCCCTCCATGGGGGCCAACGATAGAATCATCAACATCTACTCTCAAATCAATGCGGCAAAGGAACCGCCCCTTTGTCACATGCATTATGCCTTGTCCTTGAGGCGGCCCACAAGGCGGAGGCGGTTGCTTGACACCAACCAGCCCTCCGACCATCCCTGTGCAACGAAGGTGAATGGCGCCCGCAAACAGCAAGCAGGGCCGCCCCACAGCAGCTCCCTCACTCGCCACTTTTTCCTTGTCCAAAAGAGGACGTTCGCGATCAAGCGATCGCCAACAGCACGCTGCTGACCGCCATGTCTGAACAACAGACACCCTCCACTCATCTATACTCAAGAGCGTGTGCGCATCGCCCTCGAAAAACGATGAGAGTCGAGGCCCCATGCAGCTGCTCACCGAGCAAGAAAAGAAACGCATCCAGCGGTACTGCACGTACCCCAAGATCGCAGCGACCGCACTCGTCATGTCGTTCGTAGCATGCCTGTTGATGTTGCCGTTCCAAATGATCAACGATATCGCGTTCCACCAAAAGGAATTCCAACCCGCGGGCATGTATACCGCCATTGCACTCACCGCAATCGAACTCGTCATCTTTTGCTATTGCGCTCTTGCGCCGCGCTTTGGAATGCAGGGCAAACAGTGGAAGGAGCTACAGAGCAGGCTTGCGGTAGCCCAAACCAACAAAGACCGCTCCGCGGAGGTCGCCGGCGTGCTCGCCGCGCAAGATGCCTTGGAGCCCGTGTGCAAACGCGTCGCGGCAGACGACCCATACGAGTCGTATCACGACTACGGCTACCGCATTATCGGCTATCTGCGTGATAATGACCTCGGCGCTCAAGCAGCCTATGTCTACCTTTCTTTCGATGCAGATGGCATGCTCACGGACGTCGATTACACCAGTCAGATCGACCCCGAGGCAAGCCTTGCATACAACCTCGCCTGCAGCGAGCAGGATATCGCGACACTATACGCCCCCCGGTCAACGGGTTGGACATTTCCGTTGCCACACCGGGCCTCCTCACGCCATGCAGCCTGTCGGATAAATTTAAACAGGCATTTTTAGCCGGATCCCTATATGAAGAAATCAGCATCAAGACGGAGGACGAATCTATCAAGTCGTACTACACCTTTGACGCCGAGCCCAAAGAAGAGTTCGACAAGTACACCCATCCGGAAATTAGCCTCATGCTCTCCGCAAAGGAGGACTAGCAACTTACGCTCTAATTGACGCTCGCAAACGCCGTCTATATCTCAAGGTCTAATACTTTTCCCGAGAAGTGAACGGCTATATTTGAACCCCCGAAGCATCGACATTTTTAGACGCCAAACCCGCAGGATTTGGCTGGCAAAACCGCAGGAAATTACATCTCAAAAGTGTCGATGCTTCGGGGGTCCATTTTGACTCGTTCACTTCTCGGGAAAAGTATTAGACCTCGATTTACATGTCACTCAATGTGACAAAGGGACAGTCCCTTTGTCACATTATTCGGAGCGCAGGGCTTCCACGGGGTCTTTTTTGGATGCACTGCGGGCCGGCAGCAGGCCGGCAACGACCGTCAGCAGCACCGAAATTGCAATGAGCGCCAGCGCATCCTGCACGGGCAGGCTCATCAGATTGGGTACCTGTTTGGCAGCAAGCGCCCAGGCATTAACCGGAAAACTCACGAGCACCACAACGACAATGGCAAAGACACCGGCAATGAGGCCCTCGATAAAGGTCTCGGCATTGAATACGTTGGCCACGTTGCGCTTCGACGCGCCGATCGCGCGCAGGATGCCAATCTCCTTTTTGCGCTCCAGCACGCTGATGTAGGTGATGATGCCAATCATGATGGAGCTCACGACCAGGCTGATGCTCACGAACGCGATGAGCACCAAGCTGATGGTATTCACGATATCAGTCACCGAGCCCATGATGATGCCCATGTAGTCGGTGTACGAGATTGCCTGCTCGTCGTGGCCGGCGGCTTTGACCTGCTTGTTGTACGCATCGATATGGTCAAGTACGCGCTCCTTGGCCTCAAAGTCACGCGGGAAAATCTTGACCGAGATGGGATCCGCTTCATCCGCGTAGCCCAACGTGGTCAGATTGTTGTCGTAGGTGAGCTTCGACGCCTTGGCATAGCTCATCATGAGCGAGCTCAGGTCCTCGGCGTCCATGTTGAAGTGGATGGCACGAGCAAAGGCGCTCGCATCCACGCGCATGGCGCTCGCCAGGTTGGCAAAACTCGAAGACATCTGCGTCACCATCTGGTCCATGAGCCCTGCCGCGCCGGCCTTAAGCTGGGTCGACACGGTTGTTGCCACCTGCTCGCTGATCGCCTTCATCACCTGATCCATA
Organism: Collinsella sp. LCP19S3_A7; assembly: GCF_052121995.1. NCBI lineage: Bacteria > Bacillati > Actinomycetota > Coriobacteriia > Coriobacteriales > Coriobacteriaceae > Collinsella > Collinsella sp. LCP19S3_A7. Next base: position 56,646 of record NZ_JBQKDE010000009.1, read on the forward strand.
GCCTGCTGCAGATACGGAGCCAACTGATTTTGGACATAGTCGGTCATCGCCTGTTGCAGGCGCTCGCCCAGGGCATCGCCGCCGAGCGCCTTGAGCTGCGCCAGGCACTGCTGCGCCACAACATCGTTCTCGAGATACGCCGAGAATGCGGCAGCAAGCTTTGACGCGTCTTTGAGATCTTCGGGTGACAGCGCCCTAAACTGATCAGACTGCAAAAAGCCCTCAAATAGTTGGTTGGCAAGCGTTCCCACCTGTTGCATTTGCTCGGGCGTGAGCTCCAGACCGTCAAAGATGCCCGAGAAATCGGGGGTCGGCGCTTTGGCCATGATGTCGCTTAAGTCGATGTCTTTGCCAACGCCCGAAAGATCAATATCCAGGCCCGACAAATCGATGCCCGAAAAATCCATGCCACCGGCAGCACCCGAGAGTGCAGACGCATCGAACGAGAACGCGCTCTTGAGCGCCGCCTCGTCCACACTGAACATACTGCCCAGATCCACGCCTTGCTTGGCCTCGCCTTGCAGTTCGTCGAAAGTTTTGCCCGTAAAGACATCCGTCTCGGGGTGGGCAAGTTGCTCTTGCACAATCTGCGAATCGGCGGCGCGCTCCATAAGCTGGCGAGTCAACGCATGCGTATAGGCAATGCCCGGAGATAACGCGCTCGCATTGGCCGTCTCGTTAGGTCGCACCACGCCCACAATGTGCACGTCAATACCGTCGGCAACCTTGGCCGTCATAAAGTCTGCGTCGCCAGACATGTCAGTCCACATGCCGGTCTCTTCGTTTTTGCGATAAGCATCGGCCGGCGACAACACCTTAAACGTCGTGGACAGCGCATCGTCGTAAGTAAAGTCGGCGCCGCTCTCAGGCGTCTCAATTTTACCGTCGGCGGCCATGGCACTGTTCACCAGGTCGTTGAGCTCATCGATATCCAGCGCACCGATGCTGTAAAGCGTATAGTCGCCCACCGTTCCACGGCTCGAAAGCACCATTACGGCTTCGTGAGCAGACGTAGGCCAATGGCCGGCGACGACATCGTACTGGCTGTCGAGCAGACTCTGATCGTCGATCATCTCGTTAAAGACCGAGGTCCCCATGGAGTCCATGCTCACCGTTGCCGCCGAGCTCGCACCACCGCTCATGGCCTCGGTCATAGCGTTGGGCACCAGCCGGACAGGCTTCTCATCGCCCTTGCCGGCACGATAGACAACCGGCGTCACGCCGTAACCGTACTGGATGGCATTGACCTCTTTGTCGATACCGTCGCCGCCGGCATCGAGCCATGCCTTAAAGCTCGTCATATCGTTGGACTTAACACTTGCAAACATGTCCTTTACGGCCGTGACCACGGGAATCTTTTTGGTTCCCTGAGCCTTGCCGTCGGCACCGTCGTCGGACGAACCCTCGTTCTTGGACGTATCGTCATCCGTGGCCCCCTGTTCGCCCATCATGGACGACAGGTCGTAATCCTGCTTGGAAATGGTAAGCGGGTAGCTCGAAAGCGTATCCTCCTCGACCTTTTTGATGTAGCCGTTTACGCCATTGGACAGCGCCAAAATCGCCGCGATGCCAATAATGCCAATCGAGCCCGCAAAGGCCGTCATGGCCGTACGGCCCTTCTTGGTCATAAGGTTTCGGGCAGAAAGCCCCAGCGCCGTCACAAAGCTCATCGAGGTTTTGCGCGTAGGCTTGGCCTCGCGGCGCGTGGCGTCAGCGACATCGAAAGGATCAGAATCGTCGGTAATCTTGCCGTCCGCCAGGTTGACGATGCGCGTGGCGTACTCGTACGCCAGATCGGGATTATGCGTGACCATGATAACCAGACGGTCGCGCGCGACGTCCTTGAGCAAGTCCATGACCTGCACGGACGTTGTGGAATCCAAGGCGCCAGTCGGCTCGTCTGCCAACACAATCTCGGGATCATTAATCAGGGCGCGGGCGATGGCCACGCGCTGCATCTGTCCACCCGAAAGCTGACTCGGGCGCTTGTTCACGTGCTCGCCCAGACCAACGGCCTCGAGCGCCTTGCGCGCACGTTGGCGGCGCTCGGCGTGCCCCACGCCCGTGAGCGCAAGCGCCAGCTCCACGTTTTCCAAAATGGTCTGATGCGGAATGAGGTTATAGCTTTGGAACACAAAGCCGATGCGGTTGTTGCGATAGGCATCCCAATCGCGATCGTGAAAGTCCTTGGTCGAAATACCGTCGATCAGCAGGTCACCCGAGTCAAAGTGGTCGAGTCCGCCGATAACGTTGAGCATCGTGGTCTTACCCGAACCCGAGGGCCCCAGAATGGCCACGAACTCGTTATCCCGAAAAGACAGGCTCACGCTGTCGAGCGCCACCTGCGTAAACGACTGCGTAACGTACCTTTTGCAAATTCCTTTGAGCTCCAGCATGGACGGCAACCTCTCCTGCGCAGGCACCTTGCCCGCTCTCCCCCGCCGTTCGTATTCGACGCGTTTGTCCTACTCTATCCCCATTTTTTACCGGCGCCAGTGAGGAATGTAACAAACCGCACCAAAAAACGAACGGGACGGCATGCCGCGTGGCGCGCCATCCCGCGCATACCGTCGATAATGTGACAAAGGAACTGTCACTTTGTCACATCTGCCCGACCCTTATTGGGGCACCCGATTCCCTATTGGATGATAAAGGACGGATGATACGGACACTTTTCGCCCATGCACACTGTATTGGCCGCATAGCTATCGCAGGCCGGCGTCTTCTCCCATGCTTTAAGCTGTGGTCCGCCGAGCGCGTTAAAAAACGAAACGGCCTCACGAATCGCCACGCGCGAATCTCGCTTGCAGCACCGTGGGCTTCCCGAGCGCGCGATGGCGGCAAGCAGCTCCGAAACCATTAACTGCCCCTCCTGCCAGCCTTCACTGCGCAGCGGCGCATTGCCGCGCACGATTGCATATGCCATGCCCGCAGACGCAGCTGCCCCGCACATGCCCCAGCGGGCACACGTTGCCCCCGGCACGCAATCCGAACGAGACATCAAATCGGCAAGATCGTCTTTGAGCATCGCATCTCGCTCCCCAGATGCTTCGGCGTTGCGCCAGCACGCAAGCAGCACCGCGCCCACAATAAAATGGTGGATGGGGCCAAAAGCCACGCAGCGCTCATCTGCCATAACCTCTTCCAAAAGAGCCGCGGGCGCCACCGACACACTGGCCATGAGCATCTCAACAATCCAGCCTGTTTGTTCGTCTTTTGCCATGCGGCATCCTCCTCTAAAACAAATTGTGCGCACACTCCATTATGGCCTTCTTCTGCCCGGAGCGCTCAATGCGAAACAACCTGCTTCGCTCGTGCCACCAACAAGCCCTGCTAGTTCTCGTCGCAAACCAGCCCTGCTCAGGAGCAACACCAGAGGCGATGACAAGCACGATGGAAAGTGGCAACACCACGACGGCAGCCCTTTTCGAAAAAGAAGGCCCCGCGCAATCGCGCGAGGCCTCCCCATTCATGGAACTATGATCAAAGCAGCCCAAAAAGCTTACTCCCACTCAACGGTGCCGACGGGCTTGGGCGTGAGGTCGTAGCACACACGGCAGATGCCGGGAACCTCGGCTGTGACGCGAGCGGTAATACGCTTGAGCAGTGCCCAGTCGAGCTCAGGCACCTCGGCGGTCATCACGTCGACGGTGTTGATGCAGCGGATGATGCAGGGCCAGTCGTAGGCGCGCTTGCCCTCGCGCACGCCGGTGGCACGGAAGTCGGGCACCACGGCGAAGTACTGCCAGATGGTCAGACCTGCCTTGTCGATCTCCTCGCGCACGATGGCGTCGGCTTCGCGCAGCGCCTCAAGACGGTCGCGGGTGATGGCACCAAGGCAGCGGACGCCCAGGCCGGGACCGGGGAACGGCTGACGCTCGACCATGTTCTCGGGCAGACCGAGCTCGCGGCCCACGACGCGGACCTCGTCCTTGTACAGCAGCTTGACGGGCTCGCAAAGCTCAAACTGCAGGTCCTCGGGCAGGCCACCCACGTTGTGGTGGGCCTTCACGCCATCCTGGGACTCCAGGATGTCGGGGTAGATGGTGCCCTGGGCGAGGAAGCTGACCTCGTCGCCAACCTTGCGGGCCTCCTCCTCGAACACGCGAATGAACTCGGCGCCGATGATTTTGCGCTTGGCCTCGGGCTCCTCGACGTCCACGAGCTTATCCAAGAAGCGATCGGTCGCGTCCACATAGACCAGGTTGGCGTCCATCTGGTTCTTGAAGACGTCGACGACTTGCTCGCTCTCGCCCTTACGCATCAGGCCGTGGTTCACGTGCACGCAGATAAGCTGCTTGCCGATGGCCTTGATGAGTAGGGCCGCGACAACCGAACTGTCGACACCACCGGAAAGGGCCAGCAGGACCTTCTTGTCGCCGATCTGCTCGCGGATTGCAGCGACCTGCTCATCGATGAACACCTGGGCAAGTTCGGAAGTGGTGATACGCACCATGTCGTCGGGACGCTTGTTGGAATCCATGCAAAGCTCCTTTTCGGTTCGATGGGAATGCGTCACACGTATGCAGACGCACCGTCATATGACCTCATTATATGCAGAACAAGATGTGTTTCCCATCGCTGCGACAAAGCTTTTTGCAGGGGTGGCAATTTTTCCTATTGTCGAGCTCAGCTAGGCTTCGGTAGCCACCTTGGCAGCATCGCCAATAGACTCTTCCTTTATACGTTCTGCGTAATCGTATGCCATACCCGCAAATTCCAGTCCCGAGTAACAGGAGTACAATTGCTGCTATTGTTGCCAGCTGTTGGGAGATGGAAGATGGACTGCGATGGCTACCCTTGCGTTCCCATGCCGTTGATGTGCACCGCCTTTGTGCCGGGGCAGATTGACGCTGCGGTTGCAGGCATTTCCGACCCCGATTCGCGCGCCATTGCCACGGCAGAAGCGCTGTACTTTCGCGGACAGGCCACCCTCGCTGCCAAGACGGCGCGCCCCTATCTTGACGCCACCGACCCCGCGCTGCGCTATTCCGCATGCTTTATCTGCGGATACGCCAGTCTGTCGCTCAACCGTATCGCCGATGCCCGCCGGTGCCTTACTGGCATCCTCGATACGCCGGCCGACGAGGAATCGCCTGCCGTCCACGCCATGCATATCCTGTTCGCCTCGGCCGCGAGCGTCCTGCTGCACTTGCCTTCCCCGTATTCCGCCGAAGAGTTTTATCCGCTTGCGGCGCATTTACCCGAAGGCCTGCGCCTGTTCGCCAGCTACGTGATGGCGCACGCCTTGTATCTGCGCGGCGAATACGGCCGCAGCCTGGGCATGGTGGAAAATGCCCTGATCATGAAACAGGGAAGCTATCCCATCTCGGAACTGTTCCTGCACCTGGCGGCTTCCATGGCATGCATGAGCCTCAAGGACATCGACGCCGCAAAGGCACATTTCGGAGCCGCTTGGGACAATGCGCGCCCCGACGGCCTTATCAAGCTCATTGGCGAGCACCACGGCCTTTTACAGGGGCTCATCGAGGCGTGCCTAAAAGCGCAATACCCTGACGATTTCGCACGCATCATCGAGATTACGTATCGATTCAGCTACGGCTGGCGGCGTATCCACAACCCCGATTCGGGCGAGGACGTGGCCGACGATTTAACGACCACGGAGTTCACCATGGCCATGCTCGCCTGCCGCGGATGGACCAACGCCGAAATCGCACGCCACATGGAAGTATCGCCGGGCACTGTTAAAAACCGCCTATCAGGAGTGTATGCCAAGCTTGGTATCGGAACTCGCGCCGAGCTGGTCGCGCATATGTTGCGTTAGCGACCGGGCTGCCAAGCGCATCGAACGCGTTCCGGAACCCGGCGCTTCGCTCGATCAATTTGGACATTTTGACCCTTGAACGGCACTACCGCCACGGGGCACCTTCTCGCAAAATAGGATTATTTCCTCCGTTATTTGCGGGATGGGAGCCCAAAATGCTTGATCGTCGTTCGCTACTTATCGCCGGAGCATCCTCGCTGGCAGGCATCATGCTGCCTCGCGTGCCGAGCAGCGCAAACGCCTTCATACTGCCATTCGCCCCCACCGAGGCCTATGCCGACGAAGAAGACCCCTTCAAGGTGCTCGTTCTCTCGCGCACCATGTTTGGTGTGGTCGTGGTCGACGTCGCCAACAAGAATATGCCCATCAAGGGAGCCCAGGTCACGCTCGCGTCGCGTTATGCCGCGGGCAAGCAGATCTCCGCCACTACCGACGACGAGGGCACGGCCATCTTTGAGGTCGCGCCGCTTTCGGAAGGCTACGTGGACCAGGCAACGCTTCTCGACGCGTACGACTTTAACGGTGGCATCTCCATCAGCATGGCGGGCTACCGTGATGTCGAGATCCCCCTCACGCGCATCCAGGGCGGCACCGCCATTACCGCGCCCACACGTCCGCTTTCCGACGGTGAGCCGTACTTTCGCCAGCTTACGTTCGACGAGTGGGACATCCAGTACGCCGACGCCACGTTCATGGCACTGCCGAAGGACGACGCCGGAAACGACCAACCCGACACGCACGCCTTTACCGTGCAGGCACATCTGCCACAGGGTGGACAGGCAACGCTGTGCATCAACAAGGTAATGCCCGCCACGAGCAGCTCATCCGAAACCGTCACGCAAATTGGCCAAGTCAAGGCCAGTGCATCGGGTTCGGATAATCTGGCAACGTTCACACTCGAAGACACGTTCCTCGATGCAGCTTCGGGCCTTCTGGAGGAAGGATGCAAGCTGCGCTTTGTCCTCGACTATCAGGGCAAGACCTATACACTCTCCTCCCCCATGGCCGTTGTCACCGCGCCGGCCGCAAAGGCAGAATCGGGCTCGACCACTATCGTCCCCACCACCATGGACCAAGAGATTACTCCGTTTGATTTCCCGGCGGCGTTTCCCGGCATCGGCGGCAATAAGTTCACGTGCTGGATGCCCTCGTTCCCCATTTTGTTCGATTTCTCTTTTGCCGGATACGTGCTGTTTGGCGGAGGATACAAACCGGTCGGCTACATGAACGATTCGGGCAATCCGGATCCGGAGTACTGGAAGAAGTCACCGCGCGAGTCGGGCGCCAAGCAGGCAAACCGCTACCTCGACGAGATGGAGGGGAAGTGGAATCAGTACAAAAGTATGAGTGCCGGTTCGGGCACCGATCCAAGGAACACTAAGCTGCTTCGTCACCACTGCACGCCGCGTTTTACGATGGATATCGCCACACAGCTGTACGGATCGCTCGCCTACGACTGGGTGGGCAAAACCTGGGGTGACAACAACGACCCCGCATTTGGCAATATTAAGGCCCTCTTCCAGGTAAGAACCGACCTCAATTGGACCGAGCAGTTTACCCTAGGACCGGTGCCGTTTTTCCTAAACGTCAACCCCTGGGTGCTGGCGAAGCTGGCGCTCGCCGTGGGTGCCCACACGCACGGCAGCGGCGCGGCGTTTTTTAAAAACATTTCGCTCGACTATTCAAACACCTCGGGCTCGTTCACCATCCAGATCGGGCTTGCCGTCACCTTTGGCGCCGGCGTTGCAGGCGTCGCTTCGTCTGCCGTGCGCGGCGCCGCATCCCTCACGCTGTTCATTGGGTACGAGAAGGCAGATGGACACCAGCTTCCGCGACTGCGCGTAGGTGCAGACGTCGATGTCGATGTGATACTCCAGTTCGTAATGTTCAAGTGGACCACCAAGGCTTGGTCGGGGTCGTGGCCCACACTCCTCGATTCGTGGAATATGTCGGTGAACAATGGCAACCAGTATGTGCTCCAGCGCTCTGAACTCGCATTGGGTGGAGATACGCCTTACACGTTGGATGCCCGCTTCGGCACGGCCGGCAACGCCGAGGCAGGCGGCGTGCCGCAATTTATCGCATCGGCCACCATCGTCACCAACGCCGAGCTGCTCGCACGCGCCGAGGTTAAGGCCACTGCCGTAAACGTCGCGCCTGTCGTGCGCGATTGGGATCAAGCGGTCACGCGCATTGAGCTCGAGGCGGATGCAGAAAGCGACGACACGGGACAGATCGAGCATTTCGTCCATACACTGATAGAAAACGCCGCGCCGATGTATGAGTACACCTATATCGGGCAGGCGAAGGACGCCGCTGCGGACCCCAACGCCAATTCTGCTGGTGTATCGGAGGACGAGCGTGGCGGCATAAAACCCTCGAGCGACAACGTGCTGTTTACTGGCGTGCTCAGCGAAGCTCACATGAAGCTGGCAATGATTGCCGGCGTAGAATGTCTGTTCCGTATCGCCTCGGTGCGCTACGGCGACAATGGCCGCTCGCGCCTGGTGGTGCACACAAAGGCAAACGGCACGTGGTCCGCTCCCACTCCCGTGGACTTTCCCCTTGGGTTTGGCGAGGGCGACGTGGAGCGCGACGGCATATTCGATTACGACTTCGACGTGGTGGAATATACGGACGGAAGAGGAAACCAGGACGCCTACGTGCTGCTGATCTCGGGCGAGCGCCCCGCAGGTGACAACACCCTTTTCGATACGGCAAGCACAGCCGGCATACTGTCCGTCGTGCGCCTGCGCATAAATAATAGCGAAGTTCGCGTGATGTCGTATACGTCGTGGCGCAGCATCTCGCGCGGCCGCCTTCAGGAGGATGGCTACCATTGTCTGCAGTGCCCGCGTATCACGGTGGGCAAGACGCTCGTCGACGGGCGCCTGTCGGGTGCCTACCTCCACCGCCGCGGAACCACCGCAGAAAAGGCGCTCGGCAGCGAGGCCGAGGTTGCGCTGGAATGCTTTACCTTGTGGTCGGATGATTTGGGCGACAGTCTCACGTTCCGTCAGGTCCTCCGCTTTCCGCAAGCACCGTCGAGTATCGAGCTGGGCGAGCCCGAGAATATCAACGGCAAAATGGTGGTGTCCGTTGCGTACGAGACCGCAGACGGTTGCGGCTGCGCATCGTACGCCGTGATCGGCCAGTCCATTGCGTGCTGGGACGTTATGTCACCAGACGCCACGGTACCTCATGCGGTGCCATGGCCACAACATTCGGGCTTTTTGGCAACCGTCAACGAGCAACTGCAGCATATTACTTGGACGCGAGGCGCATCGGCATTTGCAACGCAGCCCGTGGGTGCCGCAGGCTGTGGCCCGGCATCGTTTAGCGTAAGCAACAACGGCAGGTGCGTGCTCTATGTAGAGAACACCGATGGCAAGGTGGGACAAACCTACGACGAAGAAGGCAACCCGGTAGCAGTGATGGGCAAGCACTTCCGCATCTTCGCCAGCACCTTGGCAGGCGATCTGTTCACGGAGCCGTTCGTGATGTGCGAGCTGCACCATCCCGTCGACCAGATAACGACATTTTTGACGTCGGGAGGCATGCTCTCCGCACTCGCCACGCACATTGTGAGCGCGGAGAAGAGCGAGGCAGAGCTGCACGGCATCGAAGTGCCCTTGGTGGCGTGTGCCACTCCGACGGGCGCGGTCGCTACCTCGGGCGCGGTGGTACCCGGAGCAGCAGGCGAATCCTTCATGGTCACGGTGCGAAACGACGGCAACACCTTGCTGACCGCCGGCACGATCGATCTGTACCGAGAGGGCTCCAGCCAGCCGTTCTCCAGCGCATCCATCAGATTCGGACTGAACGCACGCATGGTTTCGATCTACGATCCAGAGCTTGCCGAGGATGCTTCGGCCAAAGACATGGCACACGTGAAGTACGCGCTCGAGACGCTGGGCGCACGTTTTGCAACGCACCCGCTGGTAGCCGACAACGGCAACGCCGTGCTGGCACCGGGTTGCACGGCACAGTTCCGCATGAGCTTCGCCATCCCCGAGAGCTGGAACGACGAAGTGGGCAAACGCGTAACGCTGTATGCGAAGGCGCATAATCTGGTGGCGCTCGATCCCGTAACGCTCGAGGAAATTCGACCGGGTGCAAACTCGGCGCTGGGTGCCGTACTGCACGAGCTTCATGTGCCCGACGCGGCATGCGAACGCTCAGAAGTTCAGGTCGGCGTATGCGACAGCGCGGATACGACGGGGCTTCACGATGCACCGATGACGGCGGACGACGGTGGCGGCTCGAGTGGCGGCGGTACTGACAAGGGCGGCGGCTCCGGCGGAAGCAGCTCCAGCAGCGGCAAGGACCACAACAATAGCAAGCGCCCCGGAAAAGCGGGCGCGCTTGCGGGCACGGGCGATACATGCGCTCCCCTTACGGCAGCCGCTGCAGCACTCGCCGCGGCAGGCGCCGGCCTCGTCGCCTACAGCGCCCGCCGCACGGCGCTCGAAGCCGATACCGCCAATGGGGTCAATTCGGATAGGCCCCGCTAGCTCCTAGTTACTTTTGTGAGAGACGCCGACTCGGCTCATTCGTCATCGCTATGCGGACATTACAACTTCGGTTCGCAATTCAAACTTACTCGCACAATACCGACTCGGTTTTGTGCGAGTAAACGAAACCTCATCGAACTCCGAACGATTGTTCGATGGATTTCGTGTTGGTTGGAATCGCCCAAGGGCTGGGCTATGCTACCTTGACTATCTATATGACTAAAACGCGGCAAAGGAGCATCGAGAGAGCGAGCATGGCAAAAAACACCGCAAACTATGGTAACGACAGTATTCGTCAGCTCAAGGACGAGGAGCGCGTACGCCTGCGCCCTGCCGTCATCTTTGGCTCGGACGGGCTCGACGGCTGCGCGCATGCCGCCTTCGAGATCCTGTCCAACGCCGTTGACGAGGCGCGCCAGGGCTACGGCAAGCTCATCACCCTTACCGCCTTTCGCGATGGCTCCATTCAGGTAGAGGACAACGGCCGCGGCTGCCCGCTTGACTGGAACCCCTCCGAGAAGCGCTTTAACTGGGAACTCGTCTTTTGCGAGCTTTACGCCGGCGGTAAGTACAACAACAACCAGGGCGGCGACTACGACTTCTCGCTCGGCACCAACGGCCTGGGCTCGTGCGCAACCCAGTACGCCTCCGAATACATGGACGTCACGGTTTGGCGCGACGGCAACAAGTACTCCCTGCACTTTAAGAAGGGCAAGGTCGTCGGCGCCAAAAAGAAGGCACTCGAGATTGAGCCCAGCGACGAGGACCGCACCGGCACCACCATCAAGTGGCGCCCCGATCTTGAGGTCTTTACCTCCATCAGCATCCCCCACGATTGGTATCGCGAGACCATGCGCCGCCAGGCCGTGGTCAACGCCAACGTGACCTTCCGGCTGCGCATCGAGGGCGACGACGGCGAGTTTTCCGAAGAGGACTTCTGCTACCCCAAGGGCATCGAGGACTACGTGCTCGAGAAGGTCGGTACCGACTACCTTACCGAGCCCTTCTTTATCGAGGCCGACCGTCGCGGTCGCGATCGCGAGGATCTGCCCGATTACAACGTAAAAATCACTGCTTGCATGTGCTTCTCGCGCACTTTCACGATGCAGGAGTACTACCACAACTCCTCCTGGCTCGAGAACGGCGGCTCACCCGAAAAGGCGGCCCGTAGCGCCCTCACCAGCGCCATCGATGCCTACATCAAGCAACAGGGCAAGTACAACAAAAACGAGAGCGGCATTAAGTGGCAGGACGTCCAGGACTGTCTGGTGCTGGTGACCAACTGCTTCTCCACCCAAACGTCCTACGAAAACCAGACCAAGAAGGCCATCAACAACCGCTTTATCCAGCAGGCCATGACGGCATTCTTTAAGGAGCGCCTCTCGACCTACTTGATCGAGAACAAAGATGCCGCCAACAAGATCATGGAGCAGGTGCTCATCAACAAGCGCTCGCGCGAGAATGCCGAGAAAACGCGCCAGAGCATCAAGACCAACCTGCAGCAGAAGACCGACATGGCCAACCGCGTGCAGAAGTTCATCGACTGCCGTTCCAAGGACAAGAGCCGCCGCGAGATCTACATCGTAGAGGGCGACTCGGCAGCAGGCGCCATTCGCACCTCGCGCGATGCCGAGTTCCAGGGCGTTATGCCCGTCCGCGGCAAGATCCTCAACTGCCTAAAGGAGGACTATCCGCGCATCTTTAAGTCCGACATCATCATGGACCTCATGCGCGTGCTGGGCTGTGGTGTGGAGATCAAGGACAAGCGCATCAAGAACCTGGGCGCCTTTGACCTGGACAACCTCAACTGGAACAAGGTCATCATCTGTACGGACGCCGACGTCGACGGTTATCACATCCGTACGCTCGTGCTCACCATGCTCTATCGCCTGGTGCCCACGCTTATCGACGAAGGCTACGTGTATATCGCCGAGTCGCCGCTCTACGAGATCAACTGCAAAGAAAAGACCTACTTTGCCTACACCGAGCTCGAAAAGAACGGCATTCTTAAGGAGATCGGCGACCAGAAGTGCTCCATCAACCGCTCCAAGGGTCTTGGTGAGAACGACCCGGACATGATGTGGCTCACCACCATGAACCCCGAGACGCGTCGTCTGATCAAGGTGGAGTCCGAAGACGTCACCAAGATGGAGACCATGTTCAACCTTCTGCTGGGCAGCGACGAAGCGGGCCGCAAGCGCCATATCTCGGAGCACGGCAAGGAATACCTGGACCAGCTGGACCTGCAGTAGCAGCAAATCGATAACGACGGCCCATAAGAAGTTCAAGAGGAAATCGTGGCAAAGAAGAAGACGAAGAACCAGCCAAAGAAAAAGCAGGTCAACGCCGAGAACGTCATCGGCCTGCACTCCGAGGTCACCAATCAACCGATCACGCAGACGCTCGAGGTCAACTACATGCCCTACGCCATGAGCGTCAACGTCTCGCGTGCGTTCCCCGAGATCGACGGTTTTAAGCCCTCGCACCGCAAGCTGCTCTACACCATGTACAAGATGGGCTTGCTCAAAGGTGAGCGCCAGAAGAGCGCTAACATCGTGGGCCAAACCATGAAGCTCAACCCGCACGGCGACGCCGCGATCTACGAGACGATGGTGCGCCTGGCCACCGGCAACGAGGCGCTACTCGCCCCCTTCGTGGAGTCGAAGGGCAACTTTGGCAAGTACTATTCGGGCGACCTGAGCTACGCTGCCTCGCGTTACACCGAGGCCAAGCTCGCCCCCATCAGTGCCGAGATCTTCAAGGACATCGACAAGGACCCGGTCGACTTTGTCGACAGCTACGACGGCGCCATGAAGGAGCCGCGTCTGTTGCCCACCACATTCCCCAACATCCTCGTCTCCGCCAACAAGGGCATCGGCGTCGCCATGGCGTCTGACATCTGCGGCTTCAACCTCAACGAGGTCTGCACCGCCACCATGCACTACCTGCAGGATCCTAACTGCGATCTGCTCGAGTACATGCCCATGCCCGACTTCTCGACCGGCGGTGAGATTATCTACCGCCGCGAGGAGATGGAAAAGATTATCGAGACCGGCCTTGGCAGCTTCCAGATCCGCTCCCGCTGGCGCTGGATTCCCGAAGAGCGCATTATCGAGGTCTACGAGATCCCCTACACCACCAAGACCGATGTCATCATCGATCGCATCGTCAAGCTCTCCAAAGAGGGCAAGGTCAAGGAGATCGCTGACATCCGTGACGAGACCGACCTCTCGGGCCTGCGTATCGCCATCGATCTTAAGCGCGGTGTCGACCCCGACAAGCTCATGGCCAAGCTTTATCGCTCGACTACGCTGCAAGATTCGTTCTCATGCAACTTTAACGTGTTGGTCGATGGTTACCCCCGCGTTATGGGCGTACGCCAGATCCTGCACGAGTGGGTCAAGTGGCGTATTGAGTCCACGCGTCGCCGCATTAACTTTGACTTGGGCAAAAAGTCCGAGCGCCTACACCTGCTGCACGGTCTTGAGGCGATTCTGCTCGACATCGACAAGGCCATCGCCATCATCCGTGGCACCAAGCTCGAGGCTGAGGTCGTGCCCAACCTTATGAAGGGTTTCGACATCGACGAGACCCAGGCCGAGTTTGTTGCCGAGCTTAAGCTCCGCAACATCAACGAGGAGTACATCCTCAACCGCACCAAGGACATCGCTAAGCTCGAGGGTGAGATTGCCGAGCTTGAGGAAATCCTCTCCAGCGAGGAGAACATCAAGAAGGTCATCAGCGACGAGCTGGCCGCGGTCAACAAGAAGTACGTGATGCCGCGCCGCACGGGCAGGATTGAGCCCCATGAGGTTATCGAGGTAAGCCTGGAGCCCGAGGTCGAGGAATATCCGGTTACCATCATGCTCTCGCGCGAGGGCTATCTCAAAAAGATGACCGACCGCGTGCTCAAGAAGGCGGCCACGCTCAAGTACAAGGACGGCGACAAACCCTTTATCGAGTTCCCGTCCTCCAACACCCACGAGTTGCTGGTCTTTACCAACAAGAGCCAGGTGTACAAGTGCAAGGTCGCAGCGTTTGAGGACACCAAGTCGGCCCAGCTGGGCTCGTACTTGCCCACCGACCTCGAGATGGAACCCGACGAGAGCGTCATCTGGGTCATCGACCCCGAGGACTACAAGGCCGACGTGCTGTTTGTCTTTGAGAACGGTCGTGTGGTGCGCGTCGCACTTGCCGGATACGTTACCAAGACCAACCGCAAGCGCCTCAAGAACGCCATCTACGGCGGCAGCAAACTGCTGTATGCACAGGTGCTCAAGGAAGACCGCGACATCGCGCTGGTCTCGAGCGACTACCGCCTGATGAACTTCAACACGTCGCTGCTCAAGACCAAGACGACCACCAACACGCAGGGCGTCCAGGCCTTTACCGCCAAGAAGGGTCGCTCGGTCACCACCGTCGGCACGACCGAGGAAATCCTTGGCGCCGGCGTCTCGGCCGAGAGGTTCACCGCGCAGAGTCTCCCCTCTGCCGGTGCCCTCATGAAGGAAAACGACATGCCGAGTTTGTTTGACTAGGACGACGGCAGAGCCGCCATAAACTCTCAAAACAGTGGGGCCCGGAGCGCAGTAAATGCCGCGCTCCGGGCCCCATGCATTACAGCAGTATCATCCCTATAGACAAAATGTCGCATAAAGTGGAACAGACATAAGCCCATCATTCATTCCAAAGGGCACGGCGGACAGCCTTTAGAGGTTCGATATCGACGAAAACGCCCGCTTTGAAACTCAAGTGCCTTTTCGTGTGCGAGCCGCCAGCTGCAATAGGAAGCGAATCAACGCAGGCGCCTTTCAAGCAGTTTGCAAAACTGCAGGTCGCAGGCCTTCATTGCTAGTAGGGGGAATGAGTAGTCTCAGGTGGCTTGCCCATGAGTTAGCGAGCAGGTTGGGGCTTCGTTGTTGGCGCAATCACTTCGTGCGCACTCGAAAGGTCTGTTTAACAAAAGACTAATCGGATGCGACTGGCCGCCCATACGGCGACGACGTTTCCCGTGCGAGCACAAACGGCCCTGCGTGCCCTATCGAGCGATATCCCCGTATGACGCTCAGAGCTCCTGCTCGCCGAGCAGTCACCTCGCGAGATCCAGCACGAGAACGCCCTCCCGGGTATAAGGCCCGCGCCTCGTGCGGGCGATGAGGACCTTCGTGAATGCATCCCTGATGGACAGAAGCGACGAGAGCCCCTTCTCGAGCGTCGACTCAGAGCTAACGACGTCTCTTGCTTAAACTCTCCTTCGCGGTTTCGAAACTCAAGGTCTTTTAAAGTTTCGAAACCGAGAAGACGATATGCGCAAGGGCGCGTCGGGTGGTAAGCCCCAACCATGTCATGTCGCCAGCGATGAAGGGCGCGTCTGCGCGTGCTACAATCCAACTACCAGAGATAAAAACACAGTCCCCGTCGGGTAGTCGTGGGCGTGCGGGGGTCCGCATCAGTAACCTGCCTCCTTGGTTGTCCCTTCTCTGCATGGTCATCTACATAAAGGAGGAACCAACCATGCAGATCAGTGTGTCGTCCACCCTGACCGTATATCACGACGGCCAATTCTGGGTCGGGCTGGCGGAGCATGTCGAGGACGGCAGATACGGCGTCGCCCGCATCGTCTTCGGCGCGGAGCCGTCCGATGAGGAGATCCTGCGATTCGTTGTCGGCAAATGGGAGAAGCTCTCGTTCTTCGGCGACAAGGCCACTGAGACAAGCAAGCCCACGAAGAACCCCAAGCGGCGCGCTCGCGAGGCAGCGAAAGCCCTTAAACGGCCCGCGGTGAGCACCAAGGCACAACAGGCGCTCGCGGCACAGCGGGAAGCGATGAAGCGGGAGTCGGCTCAAGCAAGAAGCCAGCGTCGCGCGGATGAGGCGGAGGCGCGCTTCGAGCAGCGGAAGTTGAAGCGTAAGCAGAAACATCGTGGGCATTGACCGGTGCCGACATGGGTCCAGGTGTGAACAGGGCTACGTCCCCTGTTCACACATACAGCAGCGGGCACGGATTCGATTGAAACCGTGCCCGCTGTCTGATGCTAAATTAATTTATCAAGCATGTGTTCTATTCCAGCGCAGTAATTAAATACGCTGGTACATGGATACTCCGATCAAGACGGCCGCGCTCGCAACCGGGAACTTTCGGCAATTGGATACGCGTCTGACCTGGGATATCCAAGCGAACAATAGGCCTAACCCGCGATAGGTCCCAGGCCAGGCGGGTATCCAATCGAAGGGGAGGGGCGCTCCGGTGTGGAGGCAGCGGAGCGCCCGGGGAAAGCCCGGCCGGCCAGCCAGGCGGCCCCGTTCGCCTGGCCGGCCGGGCCTCCGGGGTGCGGCGGACTCCCGTGAAAGAGGGGCGCCGCGCCCCGGCAAGCCAGGCTATTAGGCGGACGGCTCCTGCTGCGTGATGCAGTGGATGTTGCCGCCGCCGTAGACGACCTGGTCGGACTGGACGCCGACGCACTTGTAGACGCCCTCGCCCCAGACCTCGTCGTAGATCTCCTGGAGCGTGTCGACGGCCAGCCGGTCGTTCTCGTCGCCGTACTGCGGGACGATGACGCCGTGGTTGGTCACGAGGTAGTTCATGTAGGAGGCGATCAGCGGCTCGTCGGGGACGCGCGGCTCGGCGTTCTCGTCGGCGTCGATGGTGTCGCAGGAGGCCTGGTCCATGTACAGCGGCTTCACGGGCATGCAGAGCTTGTAGACCTTCAGCTTGCGGCCCTTGGCGTCAACCGCGCTGGAGAGGGTCTCGTAGGCGGCGTGGCACTGCTCGTAGAACGGGTACTCGGGGTCGTCGGTCCAGATGCAGACCATGACGCCCGGGGCGATGAAGGTGGCGACGTCGTCGATGTGGCCGTTGGTCTCCTCGGGGTCGATGCCCTCCTTGACCCAGATGACCTCCTCGACGCCGAGGTAGTCCTTGAGGTGCTCGGTCATGTACCCGCGAAGCTCCTCGCTCCAGGGCTCGAACTTCTTGCGGTACTTGGGCCAGAGGGACTCGGGGTCCTCCTCCTCCTCGAGCACCGCGGAGCAGGTGCGGCCGGGGGACAGGAGGCACTGGTCGGTGACGACGAGGGTGCCCTCGCCGTCGACGGTGATGGAGCCGCCCTCGAGGATCATGTCGTCGGGACGGTAGCGGCGGCAGCCGGAGAGCTCGGCCATCTTGAGGGCGATCTGCTCGTCCTTGTCCCACGGGAAGTAGAGGCCGTCGATGAGGCCGCCGTAGCCGTTGAAGTGCCAGTGGTTGGCGCGCTTCTCGCCCTTGCCGTTGATGACGTAGGTGGCGCCGGTGTCGCGGAACCAGGCGTCGTCGGTGGTCATCTCGACGACGGTGACGTTCTCGTCGTTCTCGAAGACGGCCTTGCAGTTGGCGTAGTCGACCTGGTTGGCGCACATGTAGACCGGGGTGAACTCGGAGATGGCGCGGGCGATGGCGGCATACTGCCTCTGGGCGGGCTTGGCGCCGTGGGCCCAGGTGTCGGTGCGGTGGGGCCAGCCCATCCACACGCGGTCCTGGGGGGCGAACTCGGCGGGCATGAAGAAGCCGTCGGCCCTCGGGGTGGACTCGGACTCGGTGATCGTACGCATAAGATTTCCTCCAAACCGAACGATCGTCTGCCGCGGGCGGGCTGCCCGCGGCCTAGGACCAAGAGATGGCGGGCGCCCGTCCCCCGGCAGGGGTCGGGGCGCCCGGCGCCGGTTTTCACGGGGTCGCACCGGCGGGCGACGACGTAGCCAGGTGCGCGGAGACGGGACGCACGAGGGATACGGGAGAGGGGTCGGGGCGGTCGGCGGCTGCCGGAGCTATCGCCCGCACCCGCCCCGGGGGATGGTTGGCGGACCCGTCGCCCGGGCACGCCCCCGGAGAGGCCGGGGTGCCCGGGGCCGGGTGCCCTAGTTCTCCTCGGCCTCCTCGGCGAGGCGCTGGGCGGCCAGCTCGGGGGTGAGGCCCTTGTACTCGGTCTCGCGGCCCTTGGCGCTGACGACGCGGACGACCTCGCCGATGAGCACGAGCACGATGAAGATGACGATCATCGGGACCTTCTCGCCGACCTCGGCGGCGGAGAACGGCACCAGCGTCGCGACGATGGCCAGGATCAGCTCGATGCAGGGGATGGCCAGCATGACCTTCATCATCGCGCCCTTGAACGGGAACGTGAAGATGCGCTCGCGGTTGGGGTCGTTCTTGCGGAGGTTGAGGAACGCCGGGAACATCGGGATGTAGGTGAGCAGCAGGAAGACGACGGAGGTGCCGAAGAGCATCCAGAAGACGCCGTTGGAGATGGCGTCGACGGGAACGAGCTGCAGGCAGAGGACCAGGGAGGCGACGACGGCGTTGACCAGGTTGGCGCCGTTGGGCATGTCGTCCTCGGAGACCATCGAGGCGAAGACCTTGGGCATGTTGCCGTGCTCGGCGGCGTAGCGGGCGACGGAGTTGACGCCGAAGGACCAGGCGGCCATGTTGGCGAACAGGGTGATCAGGAAGGCGATGCAGATGACCTTGAAGAGCACGGAATCGCCCACCATGGTCTGGACTGCGACGATCATGCCGTAGTCGGGGTCGATGGAGTCGGCCGGGATGGCGGCGCCGATGCCGAAGCCAGCGAACAGGTAGATGACGGCAATAGCCACGCCACCGACGACGATAGCCTTGGGGATATCGCGAGCGGGATCGGCCATGTCATCGGTCATGGTGCAGATAACCTCGAAGCCCATGAAGTTGAAGATGATGATGGACAGGTAGCCCAGGGCGTTGGTGTTGGTGAGCTCGGGCAGGAAGGTGGCGGCGGACATGTCGCTCGCGAAACCGTTCTCCATGGCATACCAGATGCCCAGGGCGCCGACGATGACGGCAACGGCGACCTTGATCAGGGCGCCACCGTTGAGGACCCACTCGGAGTCGGCCGCCTTGGAGCGGCCCATGAGGTAGACGATCCACACGAAGGCGAGCTCGATGCCCATCTTGGCGATCAGGTTGAACTCGACGCCAAAGACCATGCCCAGGATGTCGGGGAACATGGTCGCCAGCGAGGCGATCCACAGCGGGTAGTTGACCCAGTAGTAGTACGAAATGCGGGCGCCCCACTTGTCGCCCAGGCCATCGCGTACCCAGTCGTAAATGCCGCCCTCGCCGTCATAGGTGGTGCCGAGCTCGGCGACGACCATGCCGTAAGGGAGCAGGAAGGTCAGAATCAGGAAGATCCACCAGAAGAACTGCTGGTTGCCAATGGCAGCAGCGGGAGCGGCGGCCTCGCAAACGAAGACGACGCAGATGATGGTCGAAATGACCGTCAGGAAGGAAAGCTTTTTCTTTCCGTCACTCATATTTAATCCTTTGCTCAGTCGTTTTCAGACAGGGCGCCAGTGCTTACGCGCAGTGGCGCAGATGATGGGCGGCAAGAGACAAGCATCTGCTGCCGCCCATCAGAAAGCATCGTACAGGCCATACCACACGTCGGTGTAGATGAAGTCGGCGCCCTTGATGCACTCGGTTGTCGTCGGAGTCTTTGCAGTTCTCCTCTCCGATGGCCATGAGGTCGCCCATCTCCTGCGAAGGCGGGCGAGCCGTAGCTCGCCCGACCTGGTACATCTTACAGACCGTGCTTACCGAAAGCGGCCATGCGCTCATTGATGGTGGCGCGGTATGCCGCAGCCTTCTGCTCGTCGGGCTCGCTCTGGGGGCACAGAGTGGCCAGGATGGCGCGAATGGAGTGCTTGCGGTTCTCGGCCTCGACCCAGCACAGGGAGCGCTCGGGATCGTCCATGACCTCGTCGACGACTTCCTCGCCACGGTTGGCGGGCAGGCAGTGCATGAACATGCTGTTCGGACCGGCAACGTTCATCATATCCCAGGTCACCTGGTACTTCGGATAGAACACATCCATGTAGCTGGAGCTGGAGACTTCACTGTCGTAGAGGCCGTACCACACATCGGTGTACACGAAGTCGGCGCCCTCGATGCAGGAAATGTCGTCGGAAATGGTGATGGTGCCGCCGGAGACCTTGCAGTTCTCCTCGCCGATAGCCATGAGATGCTTGCCGAACTCGGCGCGCTCCTCATCGGTGCCTATATGCAGGCAGCCGTCGGGAATCTGATGCCCCTTCGGTCCGAACTGCACGAAGTCCATGCCCATCTTCGTGCAGATGAACATGAGCGACGCGCAGGTCTGGGTGGCATCGCCGATCCAGGCAAACTTGCAGTCCTCGATCTTCTTACCGGCGGGCAAGTTCTCGATCATGGTCATGAGGTCGCCGAGCTCCTGGGTGGGATGGTTGTACTCGCTCATGCCGTTGATGACGGGGGCCGCGGAGTACTTCGCCAAGCTCACTACATCCTTATGACGATCGACGCGGGCCATGAGGATGTCGACGAGGCTTCCCATAACGCGGCCGGAGTCCTCGATGGACTCATGGCCACCCAGCTGGATGGAGCCGGGGCCGAAGAATTGGGCGTGACCGCCGAGGTCGCTCATGGCCGTCTCGAAGGAGATGCGGGTACGGGTGGACACCTGCTGGAAGATCATGCCGAGGGTCTTGTCCTTCAGCAGGTGCGGGTACTCGCCGCCCTCCTTGATGAGCCCCTTCATGGCGATGGCCAGATCTACCATGCCGAGCAGCTCTTCTTTTGTGAAGTCGTTGGTGTCGATGTAATCTTTGACCATTGAAATCTCCTTCAAAATTCGTTGGCCGGACCGCCCCTTGCGGACCGCGCTCCCATGAAGCGCCCCGAAATGAGCGAGACGCTCCCTTGCGCCACACAGCATGGGGCGCACCCGTAGTTTTGAGAAGAAATAACCAGGATAATTTTCAGATTACATTAGCTCACCGCACACCTTACCCTGGCTAATCCTAGCTAATTCTAGCTAATCCTAGCTAGTCCTAACGCCTAGACGGATTGATATTGAACTGGTTTCTTCGCCCTGTGCGCCGCTGTCAACACCTTGCGCCTCCGTTCTAAGGAACCGACGCGCCCGACGCCCAAGAATACGTAGACGAGCTGCTCCTCGCCCTCTGCGAGCACTGTCACCTGACCGCGCGCGAGCGCGTCATCTTGAAAGAGGTGCTGCAGGGCAAGGACAACCAGAACATCGCCAGTTCGCCGCAACTGGCCCTGGGCACCGTGCAGGCCCATGTGCACAACATTCTGAAGAAAACCGGCACCACCACCCGCCAAGAACTCACCCAGCTGTTCTGGAAGGGATGAAGAACGGCCGAAGACGGCTGATCCCGTAGGGGGCGGCCGCAGCCGGTGTGAGGGAGATTGGATGCAGACTTATCGGAGTCGCCCCCGACGATGGTCAGCTTGGCATCGTCGATGTTCACGGTGAACTGGTCGGTCACATCGTTGCCGTCGGAATCGATGACGACAGCTTGGCCGGAAACCTTGACAGGGTACTCGCCTGCATCGGTGCCCGTTGCAGAAGCCTCAACGCCGGAAACGTAGAAGGTCTGACCATTGATCTGGAACTCCAGGGTCTCGAAACCGGATACGGACTTCTCGGTGCCGTCGTAGGTCACGGACTTGGAATTGGGAGTGAGGGTGATCTGGTACTTCTCGCTACGGTCGGCAACGGTCAGGGTTCCGTACGTCTTGTTGATCTGATAGTTGTCCAGATTGGTTCCCTCGTTGGGGATGCATTCGAATGCATTCTCGGAGGAGCCGACGATCTTCTGCGAGCCGGTGAAAGAATAGGTGGCACCTTGGCCATCGACCCAACCAGTGCCCCAGGCAGCCTCCCCAACGGTGACCTTGTGATTGGTCAGGGGCTCGCCGTCGTACTCCTTCGAACCACTCGCGGAGGTCAGGGTGACCGGACGCTTTTCGACCGTCAATTTACCTTCGTTCTTCACGATGTTGTAGTATTCGGCAATAGACGGGTCGAGCGTTACACGAATCGCATTTTTCGATGTGCCACAATCGGTCTGAGAACCTGCAAACTCTATTTCCATATGGTGAATAATAACCGAGTCTTTGTTGGCTATGCGTCGTTTGAATGCAATTACCCCTCTAATAAAACAATATTTGTTACTTTTCAGCACCATCAAACCAGATTCTGCCTCCTTCGAATTAGGCACCCACCCCATCAAGACCACGAAGCATCCCCGCCCTCAGCCTCGGCCTGCTAATCATGTGCCTGTTCACCTGGGAGAAAGCATGCCAAAGGCAGCGCTGGACCATGGTTTGCGGCCACACCTCCGCAACCGCGCGATGAGGACGACGAGGTCCCTGGCGAGGTATATGCCGTCGACGAAGACGACCCTGTGGACCTCGTCAACGCACTCGGGCATGGGCCAGACCTCCCGGAACTCGGCCGTCCTGCGCCTGAAGGCCCGCCTGCGGGAACGATAGGCAACCGGACACACATTCTGTCCGAGCGGTTAAAAGCGGGCACGGAATTCAAACGGCTGAAAAAGGGGCATCGACCTGCGCCGATGCCCCCAACGTGGACACACATTTTGTCCTATAAGCCAAAAAACATGGCCACCCGCAAAGAGTGGCCATGTAGATTCTATCTGCAAGAAATCTTTTGCGTGCGTGGTGTGCTTTCGCGCATTCAGTCATGCGCGCCTTCGCGCTTTCACACTCTAGCACGTTCATGCGTTCATGCGTTCATGCTTTCCGCATTCTCGCGTTCGCGCTTTCGTACTGGTCTATTCGCCTGTACGAATTACCACGTGCGGGAATTCATCTGGCGGAACTGAGCAACGGTTGGAGCGTGCGAATTCATGCCGCCGTCAACGTTGATGATCTGTCCCGTGGTGTAGGTGCTTTCATCGGAGCCAAAATATACGGCTGCATGAGCAATGTCTTCTGGGCAACCGTAGCGGTTAACCATGATGCTACCCAAGAAGATATCTTTGAGCATCTGAGGAACCTTCGCCTCGTTTTCTGGCGTAACAATCAAGCCTGGACGGATGCAATTGCAGCGGATGTTGTCTTTGCCGTATTGCAAGGCAACGTATTGCGTGAAGATGTCTACGCCCGCCTTGGCGCATGCATAAGCGGTAGAACCTAAGTCGCCTGCACATGATGCCATAGAGCCAATGTTTACGATTGCGCCGCCACCAATTTCTTTCATGTAGGGGATAGCGCACTTCGTTGCATAGAAGGTGCCGCGCAGGTCGCTTTCCAAAATAGCGTCCCACATTTCAAGGGTGAGCTCGTCAACACGACCGTCCTTGAGGGCAACGTTTGCTGCATTGTTTACCAAAATATCGAGCTTGCCGTATTGCTCTACAGTGTCTGCAATAAGCGCTTCGATGCTTGCTGGTTCGGTAATGTCGAAATAGTGGAAGCTTGCCTTGCCGCCTGCTTCAACAATTTGATCAACTACAACTTGGCCTTTTTCGGCACGACGACCACTAATAACAACCGTTGCGCCCTCGGCTGCGTATACCTTTGCGATACCGATGCCAATACCGCTGGTGGAGCCCGTTACGATAGCAACTTTGCCTTCGAGTCTACCCATTGTGTTCCCTTTCTCGTTCAAATAATCGATAAGGTATTTTTATTCCTTTTTCGCGTGTTTGTGAATATTTGCATAGAAAAAGCGGATGGCAGGCGTGTGGATTTCGGCAGGAAGGGAAGGGGCCGGCCGAGTTGCGTGCACTGCCGTATTCTTTTCTGCAGGAAAATATGTTGAGCTGCTCGTTTTTCTGTTTGAATAGTAGACAGATTTAGCATGGTCAGAGGCTGCTGGCAAACAATTTACTCCCTCAACAAAACGCTTGCTCTCTGACATGCCATGCTCGGCGCACAAAGTTGGCACCTTCCCAGACGGGAAGGTGCCTTTTCTGATTATCTTAGCGCTTCATTTCAATGGAGCTGCACCAATGGTATCCGTGCTTATTTATAGTTGTTGCGCTTTCTGAACGTGAAGAGCGCCCCAGCACCGGCAGCGATCGCAACGCCGCAGATGCCCATTGCATAGAGGGCGGCGCTATCGCCGGTGTGAGGGAGATTGGATGCAGACTTATCGGAGTCGCCCCCGACGATGGTCAGCTTGGCATCGTCGATGTTCACGGTGAACTGGTCGGTCACATCGTTGCCGTCGGAATCGATGACGACAGCTTGGCCGGAAACCTTGACAGGGTACTCGCCCGCATCGGTGCCCGTTGCAGAAGCCTCAACGCCGGAAACGTAGAAGGTCTGACCATTGATCTGGAACTCCAGGGTCTCGAAACCGGATACGGACTTCTCGGTGCCGTCGTAGGTCACGGACTTGGAATTGGGAGTGAGGGTGATCTGGTACTTCTCGCTACGGTCGGTAACGGTCAGGGTTCCGTACGTCTTGTTGATCTGATAGTTGTCCAGATTGGTTCCCTCGTTGGGGATGCATTCGAATGCATTCTCGGAGGAGCCGACGATCTTCTGCGAGCCGGTGAAAGAATAGGTGGCACCTTGGCCATCGACCCAACCAGTGCCCCCGACGATAACATCGTCGTTGGTCAGCGGCTCGCCGTCGTACTCCTTGGAACCACTCGCGGAGGTCAGGGTGACCGGACGCTGTGCGACATTCAATGGGGCATAACTAATGGTAATAGCGTAGTGTTCCTTGAAGTATTCCTCACTATCCGAAGGAAACTCTACGTCAAACGTATTATCCGATTCGCCAGCATTCGTCTGAGAACCGGTCATCGTGTATTTAACTCTGTCTCTGTCAGCAGAAATCCAACCCTCCCCATCTTCATTAATTCCTGTGACAGTAAGAGGGGTGCCGTCATAGATCTTTTCGCCATACGAGGAAGACAAACGTACGGTACGCTTTCTAATCTTGATTCGAATTGTCTCTTCATCCAAATCACCTCCCGAAACCTTCAAAATCACGCTGCCGATTTCAGTTCCCGTCACAGTAACGCGAGATGGATCATCCGTTTCCGTCACAGTGATAGCTCCAGTTTCGCCGTCCTTTTCCCAGCTCCAATCATAACTTGACCTTTCTGTCAAGTTTTGATAGCTCGTTATTTCATACCAAAAAATCGGGTCTGTTTTGCCTTTTATTCCCTTAAGCTCGGAGTCGCCTCCCGTATCAGCGAAAGCTGCGACGGGCAGAAAAGATGCTGCCAGCACTGCCGCCAGCATCACCCTCGCAAATCTTTTCGCAAGCGATTGGGAGAGAACTGCAGTTTCGACCTCTCCCCATTTGGAGAATTTGGAATCCATGAAGCTCATGTCTGCTCCAATCGCATCAAATTGAACCAACGTAAAACGCAACACGACGTACAGTGTGTTGCTGCGTTTTTTCGATTTGGTAAAGAATAACCGAGTCTTTGTTGGCTATGCGTCGTTTGAATGTAATTACCTCTCTAATAAATCATATTTGTTACTTTTCTGCACCATCAAACCAGATTCTGCCTCCTTCGAATTAGGCACCCACCCCATCAAGACCACGAAGCATCCCCGTCCAGAGCAAGCCCGAGCCGAGCAAGGGACATGCCCGAAAATAATTCTCTGTTAACATGAAATGCAATGTTGCAATAGGGAACGCACGCTTGAATTGGAGGATACGATGAAGATACAGGTTAAAGAGACCTTGGCCAGGCGCCGGACGGTTTTCGTCCTCACGCTCGCAGCCATCGTCGGCGTTTGCGCCTTCACCTTCTCCGGCACCCAGAATTACGCCTGGGCTGAAGGCGAAGGACCCATTGCCACTTGGAATAGAGACCTAACGCCGGGAGATGTCGTTCCAGCAACAGGTGGAAAGAACCTTCCGCTTGAAATAAAAGTAGCTAGCTCGGGCGATCACCTGGAGGCCCATATCACGAATAACGGCGGAGATATAATTCCCCCATCTGTCCTTGAGTTGACAACGAATGATGGACAAACATTAATCGCCAAATTTACAGACCCTATTCCTAATGGCGGCCAAACCGGAGCATCTTCCATTGAAGGCTCGGATGCCAATACCCGATTCACTAAAGCAGAGCTTTATGAAACCGTCACCGTGACCTTCAATATGAACAGCCACGGAACCCAGATCGACCCCATTAAGGTCAAGAAGGGGACGTCCGTCACCCTGCCCGAGCCCACCGATACCGACTATGACTTCGGCGGCTGGTTCACCGATGAGAGCCTCACCACCTCGTTCAACGGCACCGCCGCTACGAACATGACCGTCTACGCCAAATGGACCGAAAAGGAAAAGGTCACCGTTTCCTTCGAATCCGAATTCGGGACCGCACCTGAAGCCGTGACCGTGAACAAGGGCCAAGTCGTCGAACTCCCTGACCTCGGCACTGACGGCGACTACACATTCGTTGGCTGGATTCCTAAGGGCTCCGAAGGCACCGATCCCCTTAAAGGCGAATACACCGCTAAAGAAAACATCACTTTCACGGCTGTCTGGGAAACTCCCACCATCGAAATGGTCGATGTCACCTTCGACATGAACGGCCACGGCGACAGTGTGACCAAGCAGACCGAGAAGGGCAAGCCCATCACCCTTATCTATGATCCCACCGCTGAAGGCTACACCTTCAAGGGCTGGACCTACGACAAGGAAGGCAAGCAGGCCTTCGACCCCAAGAAGAACGCAGACCAGGACACTACCCTGTACGCCCAGTGGGAGAAGAATGCCGACTCCGCTCCCACCAACTCAACAATCCCTCGGACCGGTGACAACCAGATGGCACTCCTGGCATCCCTCTGCTTCAGTGCAGCAGCCCTGATCGCAGTCGGCATCGCGTTAACCGCGTATCGCAAATGCAAGCACGCATAAAGCATACGTGACGTTACCGTTCTAATTCTCGATCTAAACAGAGGGGAGTCCCGCGGGACTCCCCTTCCCATTCGCGTACCTAATTACGCTGTTCCTACTAAAATTGGGAATTCTATTCCCAGTTTTCTCCTATTCCCACTCGTTGTTGGGCATCATATTTAACGGATTTTGCTTCATAAATTTGATACCTCATTTTTTTGATTATTTGATGTGTCCATATTATCCAGCCCTATACGATGGGCTGTTATCAAATTGTTATCGGTGGTGATAACGGGGGGTAGCAGGGTTGTTGTTTTCTCTGGTGGTTTACAACTACACTTGCTGTGGCGTATCAAGGAATCTTACTGAACATATGGCGCACCTTGTCCAGGCGGCTGTTTGGACGGCGGGGCTGGATGACTGGCTTGCCGACAGCGGCCTGATACCCTTTCAGTTCTGTAAGGCATACGCTCTGCCCGTTGGTGTAAAAGGCCAGATCAGTACGGTATGCCTGTATACAGCGGGCGGGAATCTCGCCAGTAAAGACAACTTCATCCTTTTTTACCTGGACCGTTTCGATGGTGGCACAGTATTTCGGTGCATCATGATAAGCCCTGGAAAGATATTCCCGGGGCGCATAGAGGGTGAAGGAGAGATAAGGTTCCAGCAGTTGCGTCCCTGATTCCTTCAATGCCTGTTCCAATACAATCGGGGCCAATGAGCGGAAGTCCGCCGGCGTGCTGACCGGACTGTAATAAAGCCCGTATTCAAAGCAAATCTTACAGTCCGTTACGTTCCAGCCGAACAAGCCCTGCTCCAGCCCGTAACGGATACCATCCCTGACAGCGTTTTGAAAACTCTGGTTCAAGTATCCCAGCGAAACCCGGCTCTCGTATTGTACACCGGAGCCAAGCGGGAGTGGTGTAACAGACAGTCCGATGGATGCCCAAAACGGGTTGGGCGGCACCTCGATATGGATGGTGTGGCTGGCTGCTTTGAGCGGCCGCTCCATATAAATGACGGTGGGTTCCTTTACCACTGTTTCAAGCTTGTATTTTTCCGACAGCAAAGCGGAAACAACCTCCAACTGCACCCGGCCCAAAAAAGAAAGAATGATCTCATGGGTGATGGAATCCACCTCGCAGCGCAAAAGCGGGTCAGTATCCGCAAGTTGCGTAAGAGCGTCCAGCAGCCGTTCTCTTTGCGCTGCCGTTTTCGGCGCAATCGACGTCCGCAGCATGGGGAGGGGGTCCTCACGCCACCTTTTACGAGGGAGCCGGGTTGGGTCCCCCAATACGTCGTTTAATCCCACGCTGTCGCTGGGAAGGATGACAATTTCGCCCTTATGGGCGGTGTCTGTCCGAACAATCTCCCCTTTGGATGGAATACGCATCTCTGTGATTTTCAGCTTTTCTCTCCCGGCCAGGGCCACCGTATCCCGCAGGCGCAGCGTTCCGCTATATAGCCGCAGATAGATGAGCCGCTGGTCACAATCTGTATACTCCACCTTGAAAACGCTGCCGCATAGGGCGGCGCTCCCCTGTTCCCCAATCGGTTGGAACAGCCCTGTCACCGCATCCATCAACGGTTGAATGCCAAGGCCCTTTTTGGCGCTGCCATGATAGACCGGGAACAGGGAGGCGTCTTGAACCCGCCGCTGTTCCTCCCGCGCAAGTTCTTCCCGGCTGATTGGTTCTCCTGCGATATACTTTTCCAATAATTCATCGTTATTTTCAATGACCGCATCCCATGCTTCTATGTCGGTATTTTCCTCCAGGACTATTTCCGGGGACAGCGACACCGTCTGCTTGATGATAATATCGGCGGAGAGCTTATCCCGAACAGACTGATACACGCCTTGCAAATCAACGCCAGTTTGGTCAATCTTATTGATAAAGATAACGGTGGGAATGTCCATTTTCCGCAGGGCATGGAACAGAATACGGGTCTGGGCCTGCACGCCATCTTTAGCGGAGATCACCAAGATGGCCCCATCTAAAACAGCCAAAGAGCGGTACACCTCCGCCAAAAAATCCATGTGGCCGGGCGTATCCACAATGTTGACTTTACATCTGTGCCACTGGAAGGAAGTGACTGCCGCTTGAATGGTAATCCCACGCTGCCGCTCCAAAAGCATGGTGTCCGTCCTCGTTGTCCCTTTTTCGACGCTCCCCGGTTCTGAAATGGCTCCGCTGGCATATAGCAGGCTCTCCGTCAAGGTTGTCTTTCCAGCGTCTACATGGGCAAGAATCCCGATATTGATAATGTTCATGTCTATCCTCCATACAAGGCCCAAATGGGCGCAAAAATCCCCAGCGGCTAATACTTTTACCGCTGGGGATCATGACTTCGGACAAACAGAAGTATGACGGCTTACATGAGCCGCTGTCCGTCACGATATTTACTAAAAAGGCAAAAGTATTCTTAAATTGGGTACAAAAACTAAGCCCCTGCAAGGGGCAATCATTTTTGCGCCCATTATCAAATTTTATTTAAGAATACCTTGCCGCATATTTGGTAGACTCCTTTGGTAGACTCCTCAAATCAGGATAATAGCAGTATATCATAGTACGCTCTAAAAAACAAGAAATTATTTTACCCGATTCCCCAAATAACCTTGACCTTGAGTATCAACTTTATCCGAACACCTCCCACATTCATCCGTACATGTGCGGATGAATGTGGGAACCCGATACCCTGAGGGCCGGATCGGCCGGCCCCGGGAGATCGGA
>NZ_JBQKDE010000010.1:0-82772 GCF_052121995.1 Collinsella sp. LCP19S3_A7
GTTTGCTGCTCTACAGTCCTGCGCAAGACGGAAAGCACATTAAGTGCTTTCCTTTGCGTGCGGAACTCGCGACAAACTTAACCCGCGCCAGCCGGCCCCGGAGACCCTCCCGGAGGGACCCAAAAAATATTTTCAAAAAAGTTGTTGCGCGGCGAACAGACTTCTGTGTATACTAATCCCCGCAGCGCACGCGAGCGGAAACAAACGCGAACGACTGCCTGGGGAGTTAGCTCAGTTTGGTTAGAGCGCCGGCCTGTCACGTCGGAGGTCGCGGGTTCGAGCCCCGTACTTCCCGCCAACGCAATTAAAGCCACGTCTTCGGACGTGGCTTTTTGCGTTTAATAGGACAACCGCTCGGCCGTCCCTTTCATTCAGCTCCTTGTTTCCGAGATGCGGAAGAGAATTAAGTATATCGGTTTAAACAAGGGGGGTTTGTTGCGCAACACTCGTTCAATGAAACAGGGGGTTAGGTTATACTAAATTCCACTGCAGGCCTAGTCTGATGTAATTTGCTTTGGATTCGACCTTCAGCGGACATCTAATTCACTATTTGGTTGTCCCGGCGGTTATTTAGCGTCTCGACGTAAGCTCGGCCCCGGAGCCCGTTCGAGCTGTTCGTATTCCTTGAAAGGGGAAACATGGACATATCGAGGAAGACTGATTATGCCCTCCGCATGCTTGCGATGCTTGCCGAGGAGCCGGAGCGGTTGCTTTCTGTTCGCACTGCTGCCGAAGAGGTCAATGTTCCGTATTCGTTTGCCCGTTCGATCCAACACGGTTTGGTTCAGGCCGGTATTGTGGAGAGCCTGCGTGGCGTCCACGGCGGTATGCGTCTTAAGGTCAACCCGAGCGAGGTCACTATCCGTCAGGTCGTCGAGGCCGTTCAGGGCCCTATGGTTATGAATGATTGCACGGCACTCGATGGCGACTGTGCACGCAGGGGCACGTGCTGCTATCATCCCCTGTGGGCTGGGGCCCAGGCGCTGATGCGTGACTACCTCGATTCCGTTTCGCTGGACGATGTCGTCGCTCGCCGCCAGTTCCCAGCCGTCGATCCCAAGTTCGCCGACCGCGACGCCTTTCCCGAGTATGCCGTTTGCGCGTGTGCTTGCCGGGAGGAGTAGCGCCGCATAAGGAGCATAGCTATGATTCAGGACCCCTTTCGTTCGATGATTCGTTCGGAAGGGGTTCTGCGTTATCGCGACCTTCCGTGGCGCCGCACACGCGACCCGTACATCATCTGGCTTTCCGAGGTCATGCTGCAGCAGACGCAGGTTCCACGCGTAGAGACGCGCATGCCGGCATGGCTCGACCGCTTTCCGACCGTGCATTCTCTCGCCCAGGCCGCTCCTTCTGATGTTTTGGACGCTTGGCAGGGCATGGGCTACAACCGCCGTGCTTTGGCGCTCCATAAGGCCGCGCAGCGACTCGTGGAGGACTGGGATGGGGAGTTTCCGCGTGATACACGCGACCTGGTCGCGCTGCCCGGTATTGGGCCCGCAACGGCGCAGGGCATTCGGTCGTTTGCGTTTGATCTTCCGGGAGTGTACCTGGAGACCAATGTGCGCACGGTCTTTCTGCATCACTTTTTTCCTGACGTTCCGTCTGTTCCCGACCGCGAGCTGGTGCCGTTGATCCAGGCGGCCTGCCCGGCGGCGCCCGGTGCGGCGGCGGATGAGGTCGCTCCCTTTGCCGTGCCGCTCGACGATGCCGATACGCCGCGCGTGTGGTATTACGCGCTGCTGGATTACGGCGCGTATCTTAAAAAGACGCTGCCCAATCCGTCTAGGCGCTCGGCGGGCTACAGCCGCCAGTCCAAGTTTGAGGGCTCGCGTCGGCAAAAGCGTGCCCATATCGTGCGCATGCTGCTTGCAGCTCGCGACGGACAGCCGGCGGGCATAACGCTTGTTGAAGCTGTTGCAGGCGTTAACAAGATGGAGGCCGCAGCGGGTCGCGAACCGGTTGGTTGCGATTTTATTGCGGGCATTCTTGCCGACCTGGAGCGCGAAGGCTTTTGTCGTGCCGAAGGCGAGCGCTGGCTGAGTGTGTGATGACGCGAATTTGCAGAACAGGATAGTAAGGTTTAGATTCTCGGCATGAGGGTATCCTAAAGACAATACCGCTCAAAGTCTGTGGGCGGCGCGTATTGAAGGGAAGTACACCTATGGATTTTGAGAATTCTCAAACCAAGAAGAACCTCGAGACCGCTTTTGCCGGTGAGTCCCAGGCGCACACCAAGTATCGTTACTATGCATCCAAGGCCAAAAAGGACGGCTACGTTCAGATTTCGAATATCTTTGCAGAGACGGCGGGCAACGAGTCCGAGCATGCCAAGCTGTGGTTTAAGTACCTGCACGACGGTGCTGTTCCGGATACGCTGGACAACCTGCGCGATGCCGCCGCGGGCGAGAACTACGAGTGGACCACGATGTATGACGAGTTCGCCAAGACCGCCGAAGAGGAGGGTTTTGCCGAGATTGCTGCGAAGTTCCGTGGCGTTGGCGCTGTCGAGAAGGCTCACGAGGAGCGCTATAACAAGCTCGTCGAGCGCATTGAATCGGGCGAGGTGTTTGAGCGCGAGGGCGTAAAGGTGTGGAAGTGCCTGAACTGCGGGCACCTGCATGTTGGTGCCAAGGCGCCCGAGGTGTGCCCGGTTTGCAACCATCCCAAGGCGTACTTTGAGGAGCAGGTGGTGAACTACTAGCGCGTGGCGCTGGCTGCTGCGGAGCGCAGGGCGGGGAATACCTTTGCCTCTTGCTTACGGCTCCGCAGGGCAACTGCCGGCCTCGCCGCTCCGGGCGTCAGAACCGCGGCGCATCCCTTTCCCTCTCGCTCACGGCTTCGCAGGGTCGCGCGAGGCAAAGGCATGCGCCGCGGTTCTGACGGCGCGGGCTTGCCAACGAGTTTTGGCTCATAGATTAGTTTGTGTGCCGCCCCTTTTGGGGCGGCACGTTTTGTTTGGGGTCCCTGTCTTCACAATTTCCGTCAAGCTTTTGGTTAGGTTTTGGTCGGATGGTGCAAGGGCGAGAGGGCAAAAGATTGCTGGCGAAAAAAGCTCAAAGAAAGTGCTGGTAGGGGAGTTGTTGAACTTTTCGACAGTTTTCTGACAAAAGAATCTTTGCGGCTATTGCCGCGGATTTCGTTGCCGCGGCCGCGATGGTGCGGGATGCTGGGCGCAAGCATCGAATGCTCCTATTGAGGAGGCCAACATGGATCTGTTTCTTGAGACCCCGCAGCAACAAGCCGAGCGCATGCTGCGCCAACAGCAGCGGCTTATGGAGATGCAAATGCAAGGGGCAGCCGTCCAGCCTCCTGCGCAAAACGCCGCGCCCGCGGTATCGTCTGCGGGTGAGGTGGACCCAGGAGCCTATTCCGTACAGCAAGATTCATATGCGCAGGAGCTTGCGTTCGACAAGCGTCGTGCGCGTCGCCGTCGCTGGGCCCAGCGCCTGCGTACGCTGGCGATGATCGTGCTGATCCCGTTGGGACTCGCGGCAATCTTCTTGGCCTCATATGCCCTTACGTGCATTCTCAACGGCGCTTCGCCCAGCGAAGTGCTCCAACATTTAACAGCTCTCGGCCAGCGCCTGGGCGATGTCGTAACAACCATCCGCGCCGGCTGGGAGAGTTAGCGTGCCAGTATTCATAGCGCAAAGGTAACTTGATGCGCCGCCGGCCACGCGCTGCATATGACAGGGTAAGATTGATTGCGGTTCGATTATTGTTCGATTGGGTTTGTTGGGCGGAGTCTATGTCTGCTGTTGATATTGTGCTGGTCGTGATCGCCTTGGTAGCGGTAGGAGTGGCTGTGGCTTGCGCCCTGCAGCTCAAGGGTCTTCGCGCCGAGCTGCGAGAGCGCAGCGATGGCGGTGCGGAGGCGCTGGCGGCACTCGAGCAGGCCAACAACGCGCTCGATGCCCTGAACGTCGCGCTGGCAGAAACCCGCCGCACGGCCAATGCCATCGCGCAGCAGCAGACGACAGATGCGGCCGTGGAGCAGCAACGTTACCTGAACATCGCACGCGAGTTTTCGCAAGCTGGTGACCGGATGGATGACCTGCGCCGCGAGACGGCCCAACAACTCGGTGCCAACCGCGAGGGCATCGAGCACCGCCTGGACAAGGTGCGCGAGACGGTCGATGCCCAGCTGGGTGCTATCCGCAAAGATAACAACGTGCAACTCGATCAGATGCGCGCGACGGTGGACGAGAAGCTCTCCCGCACGCTCAACGATCGCCTGTCGGCATCGTTTAAGCAGGTGAGCGACCAGCTCGAGGCCGTGTACAAGGGCCTGGGCGACATGCAGTCCATCGCCACCGGCGTGGGCGACCTTAAGCGCGTGCTGGGCAACGTAAAGGCGCGTGGCATTTTGGGCGAGGTGCAGCTGGGTGCAATCCTGGCGGACATCCTCACGCCCGACCAGTATCTGGAAAACGTCGCCACCAAGCCCGGCGCCTCGGAGCGCGTTGAGTTTGCCGTCAAGCTGCCAGTAGACGAGGACGATCCCGTGCTGCTGCCGATCGACTCCAAATTCCCGGGTGACGCATATGAGCATCTGCTCGACGCCCAGGAGTCGGGTGACGCTGAGGCCGTCGCCGCTGCGCGTAAGACGCTCGACGCCATGGTCAAGCGCGAGGCCAAGGACATCTGCGAAAAGTACCTGAGTGTGCCGGCAACGACCAACTTTGGCATTATGTTCGTGCCGTTTGAGGGGCTGTACGCCGAGGTTGTCAGTCGTCCGGGACTTATCGAGACCCTGGGCCGCGACTATCACGTCAACGTTGCCGGTCCCAGCACCATGGCGGCTATCCTTAACAGTCTACAGATGAGCTACCAGACGTTTAGTCTGCAAAAACGCACCGATGACGTGCTGCGAGTGCTTTCTGCCGTCAAGGCCGAGCTGCCGCGCTATCAGGCGGCGCTGCGCCGCGCCCAGCAGCAAATCGAG
This sequence comes from Collinsella sp. LCP19S3_A7, assembly GCF_052121995.1. Lineage (NCBI taxonomy): Bacteria > Bacillati > Actinomycetota > Coriobacteriia > Coriobacteriales > Coriobacteriaceae > Collinsella > Collinsella sp. LCP19S3_A7. The sequence goes on from NZ_JBQKDE010000010.1 coordinate 4,949, forward strand.
ACCGCGGGAAAGACGGTCGAGGGCATCATCACCACGCGCACCAACGTCATGGAGCGCAAACTCAAGGACATCGACGCGCTGGAAGACGCCGACCAAGCTGATGAGATCTTGGGACTCACGCCCGCGGGCCTTCTCACAGACCAAGAAGACGAGGAATAATTACAACAAGACGGTGGGGCGCCGGCGCAAACGCGGGCACCCCGCTGCTTTTCGCATCGTGCTTGCCTGAAGTGCGCTTTAGTATGCAACAATGACGTTTAGCCCCGCCAGATGTGAAAGGAAGCCCATGTCACAGAGAAGCACCAGTCCGCTCAAACGCTCAACCGTGCGCCGCACGCTACAGCGTTTTTGGGACGTCACGCGCACGCAGCCGCTGATCGTCTTTCTCTCGGTGCTCTCGTCGGCGGGCTACATCTTTTTGCTCACGTTTGCCAACACCTACGTGATGGCGCTTATCGTCGACCGCGTCCAGGCCGGCCCCGTGGCGGGCGACCGGGTGTTTGAGGTCTTTGGCCCCTACATTCTGGCGCTCGTGCTCGTTAACCTAGTGGGCCAAATCCTCTCCAAGCTGCAGGACTACACCGTCTACAAGCTCGAGATTGCGGGTAACTATCACTTGGCGCGCCTGTGCTTCGACACGCTCTCCAATCAATCCATGACATTCCACACCAGCCGTTTTGGCGGATCGCTTGTGAGCCAGACGAGCCGTTTTATGAGCGGCTACACGGGGTTGGTGGACGTGACGGTGTATTCGCTCATCCCCACTGTCACCTCGGTTGTCTGCACGGTGGCGGCGCTCGCTCCGGTGGTGCCGACGTTTACCGTGATCCTGGTGGGCATTATGGTCGTCTACATTGCGTTTGTCTGGCTCATGTATAAGCGCATCATGCCGCTTTCGGCCGCGACGTCCGCCGCGCAGAACAAGCTGTCGGGCGTGCTTTCCGACGCGGTCACGAACATCCTGGCCGTCAAGACCTGCGGGCGCGAAGACTTTGAGCGCGACCTGTTCGATGCTGCCGACCGCGCCGCGCGCGACGCCGAGACGGTTTCGATGCACGCCATGATGCAGCGCAACTTTACGACCTCGGGCCTTATCGTCATCACCATGGCCGTGGTGAGCGTGTTCGTCGTGGGCGGCAACGCGTGGTTTGGCATCTCTGCCGGCGCGCTCGTCATGATCTTTACCTATACGTACAACCTCACCATGCGCCTGAACTACGTAAGCTCCATGATGCAGCGCATCAACCGCGCGCTGGGCGATGCGGCCGAGATGACGCGCGTGCTGGACGAGCCGCGTCTGGTGGCAGACGACGAGAACGCTCCCGAGCTCAAGGTGGGCGAGGGCGCGATTGATTTTGAGCACCTGAGCTTTGCATACCGTGACGCCGCGGCGGGCGAGAGCGTGTTCGACGACCTGACGCTCCATGTGGCGGCGGGTCAGCGCGTGGGCCTGGTGGGCAAATCGGGCTCGGGCAAGACGACGCTCACCAAGTTGCTGCTGCGCCTGGACGACGTACAGGGCGGTCGCGTACTCGTGGACGGTCAGGATGTCTCGCGCTGCACGCAGCAGAGCCTGCGCCGCCAGGTTGCCTACGTGCCGCAGGAGGCACTGCTGTTTCACCGTTCCATTCGCGAGAACATCGCCTACGGCCGCCCCGACGCCACCGACGAACAGATCCGCGAGGCGGCCCGCTTGGCCAATGCCCTGGAGTTTATCGACCGCCTGCCCCGGGGCTTTGACACCATGGTGGGCGAGCGCGGCGTTAAGCTTTCGGGCGGCCAACGCCAGCGCGTGGCCATCGCCCGTGCCATCCTCACCGACGCGCCGATTCTGGTGCTCGACGAGGCGACCTCTGCCCTGGATAGCGAGTCCGAGGCGCTGGTGCAGGAGGCGCTTGAGAACCTGATGCGCGGCCGTACCTCCATTGTGGTGGCACATCGCCTGTCCACCGTGGCGGCGCTCGACCGCATCGTGGTGCTGGCGGACGGCGAGATTGTCGAGGACGGTACGCATGCGCAGCTTGTCGAGGCAGGCGGCGAGTACGCAAGCTTGTGGGGCCGCCAGACCGGCGCATTTTTGGAGGCGTAAAGACCCCATACGTGGGACAATCGTGCCCATAGGTAAGTTATGCCGCCAATCCGAGGAGTCGTTATGCCACGCGAGACCAATGCCGCCAAGCGCGAGCGCGCCGTTGAGGTGTGCGAGCGCCTTAACCGTCGCTATGGCCCGGTTGAGTGCTTTTTGGACCACGAGAATCCCTATAGGCTGCTCATAGCGGTGTTGCTCTCGGCGCAGACGACCGACGCGCAGGTCAACAAGGTGACGCCGAAGCTGTTTGCCCAGTGGCCCACGCCCGAGGCCATGGCGGGGGCGAGCGTTGCCGATGTGGCAGATACCATTAAGTCGCTCGGCTTCTATAAGAGCAAGGCCAAGCACGCCGTTGAGGCCGCACAGATGATTGTCGCCGACTACGGCGGCGAGGTGCCGGCCGACATGAAGGAGCTTGTCAAGCTGCCGGGCGTTGGGCGCAAGACGGCGAACATCGTGCTCAACGTGGGGTTTGGCATTGTCGAGGGCATCGCGGTCGATACGCACGTCAACCGCATCGCGCACCGTCTGATGCTGAGTCCCAAGACGCACGCCAAAGAGCCGCTCAAGACCGAGCAGGATCTGCTCAAGATCTTGCCGCACGAGTATTGGGAGTCGGTCAACCACCAGTGGATCACCTTTGGCCGCGAGATCTGCGATGCCCGCAAACCCAAGTGCGACGAGTGCCCGCTGGCAGATCTTTGCCCGAGCATGCGCGTTTTGGGGTAGCTGTTTGGCGTGCGCTGGCGTGTTCACCTCATGCGCTACCATGATAATCAATACTTTTGACGCACGACCCGCCGAGCTTGCCCCGGCGGGCTTTTGGCGTTGCGATGCCGGAGGAACAGCATGCTCATTCACCGTATAGCCGCGCAGCTCTACACTGCCGAGGCCTTGCAGACCGTCGAGGCCGGGCTCGACGCCGGCGAGGATGTGACGCTGGCCGTGTCGCAGTCGGGCCGCACGCTTATGGCGGCTGCTCAGTTTGCGCGCCGCCCGCGCCCTACGGTCTACATTGTGAGCGGCGAGGACGCGGCCGATCGCGCCGCGCGCAGCCTTGCCGCCTACGTGGGCCTGGCGCACGTGTGCCGCTTTCCCGAGCGCAAGGACTATCCGTGGCGCGAGCAGGCGCCCGACGATGCCGTGGTGGCGCAGCGCTGCGAGGCTCTGGGGCGTATCGTGCGCGGGGACAACTGCATCATGGTTGCCTCGGCCCGTGCATTGCTGCGTTGCGTGCCGCCAGTCGAGAGCCGCTACTGGGAGTCCACGACCTTTGCGGTGGGCGAGGAGATTCCTTTTGACGAAGTGCCGCAGCGCCTGGTGGGCATGGGCTACACCAATGCCGGCGCCGCCGACGCACCCGGCCTGTTCCGCGTGCACGGCGACACCGTCGAGGTATTCCCCGCACAAGAGAAAGCGCCCGTGCGCATTGAGTTCTTTGGCGACGAAATTGATCGCATTCGCCGTATGGTGAGCTCTACGGGCCAAACCATCGGCAACGAGGACAGCATCGAGATCTTCCCGTGCCGCGAGCTGGCGCTTACCGACGAAGCCGTTCACAACATGCACGTGGCGCTCTATCGCGCAAGCCAGAGCGACAGCAAGCTGGCGGCGCTGCTCGAGATGGTTGATGCGCGCATCGTCACACCCGAGCTCGACCGCTTTTTGCCGGTGATGTACGGCCAGACCGTGAGCCCGTTGGCGCACGTGAGCGGCAAGGCGCTTGTGGTTCTGTCCGAGCCGCGCTCGCTGTTCGACGACTGCCTGCGTGCCTACGAGGATATCGAGGCGCGCGCCGGCGAGGCGGGGATTGACCGCTTGGACGGCCTGTACGTGCGCGCCCAGCAGCTCGACTTTGGTGCTCAGCAGCGCCTGAACTACGTGAGCCTGATCCGCGCCGGCGGTGCGGCTACGGCAGAGCTCAAGATTGAGCAGCCGGCTATCGCGGGCTCGGACAACCGCTTTATGACGCGCGTTCAGGAAGTCGTGGGCAAGCGCTATGCCTGCGTGTTTGCCATTCCCGACCGCGGAGCGCGCGAGTCGATGGAGCTCACCTTTGGCGACGAGGGCATTACCTTTGAGGAGTCGCTGACGGCCGCCCCCGAAAACGCCGGTGTTATTGGCGAGCGCGTACGCGTGGCAGCGGCAGATTCTGCCGACCGTGCTGCCCGCCAGGAGGCCCATGCCTCGATCCGCGAGCGCCGCGTCGACGCACTCAACGCCCGCTCGCTCGAGGCGGGCGCCGCCCAGGCTGCCGCCGGTGCTTCCGTACCCACCATCTCGCGCGGACGCGTGACCTTTGTGGATGCTGCCCTGCCGCAGGGCGTGGTGGTGCCCGATGCCAACCTAGCCGTGTTCTCGATCGCCGATCTCAATGCCCGCATGGACGCCAACCGCGCGCGCAGCCGTCGCAAGGTGGACATTACGCAGATCACGTTTCCGTTTAAGCCGGGCGACTACGTGGTGCACGCTACCCACGGCATCGCGCTCTTTAGCGAGATCGCGCGCCAGGAAGTGGGCGGCAAGGAGCGCGACTACTTTTTGCTGGAATATGCCGATGGCGACAAGCTCTACGTGCCGCTCGAGCAGCTCGACCGCATCACGCGCTATGTTGGTCCCGACGGCGACAAGCCGCGCCTGACTAGGCTCAACACCGCCGACTGGACGCGTGCCACCAACAAGGCGCGCAAGAACGCCAAAAAGCTGGCGTTTGACCTGGTCGATCTGTATACGCGCCGCTCGTCGATTACCGGTATCGCCTGCCCGCCCGACACGCCCGAGCAAATCGAGATGGAGGAGAGCTTTCCTTACGACGAGACGCGCGACCAGCTGGAGGCTATCGCCGATATTAAGGCCGACATGGAGGCGCCCAAGCCCATGGACCGCCTGCTCTGCGGCGACGTGGGCTTTGGCAAGACCGAGGTCGCCCTGCGCGCGGCGTTTAAGTGCGTGGACTCCGGCCGTCAGGTCATGGTGCTCTGCCCCACGACCATTCTGGCCCAACAGCACTACGAGACCTTCTTTGAGCGCTTTGCCCCGTTTGGCCTCGAGGTCGAGGTGCTCAGCCGCTTTCGCACGCCGGCGCAGCAGAAGCGCGCGCTCAAGGCGTTTGCCGAGGGCACGATCGACGTGCTCATCGGCACGCATCGCCTGCTTTCGGCCGATGTGAACCCCAAGAACCTGGGTTTGGTGATCATCGACGAGGAGCAGCGCTTTGGCGTGCAGCACAAGGAGCAGCTCAAAAACCTGCGCGAGCAGATTGACGTGCTCACGCTTTCGGCCACGCCTATTCCGCGAACCATGCAGATGGCCACGAGCGGCGTGCGCGACATGAGCCTGATCACCACGCCACCGACCGGGCGCCGTCCCGTGATCGTGCACGTGGGGGAGTACGACCCCGACGTGGTGAGCGCGGCGATTCGCCTGGAGGTGGGCCGCGGCGGCCAGGTGTACTACGTCTCCAACCGCGTCAAGACCATCGACGACGCCGTGGCACGCGTGCACGAGGCCGCGCCCGAGGCGCGCGTGGGCGTGGCGCACGGCAAGATGAGCCCGCGCGAGGTCGAGGACGTGATGATCGAGTTCGCGACCAAAAAGATCGACGTGCTCATCGCCACGACCATCGTGGAGAGCGGCATAGACAACGCGACCGCCAACACGCTCATCATCGAGGATTCGCAGCGCTTGGGCCTGGCACAGCTCTACCAGCTCAAGGGCCGCGTGGGCCGTTCTGCCACGCAAGCCTACGCGTACTTTATGTTCCCGGGCGAGCTGCCGCTCACCGAGGAGGCTACGGCGCGCCTGACCGCACTCTCCGAGTTCCAGGACCTGGGCAGTGGCATGCGTATCGCCATGCGCGACCTGGAGATTCGCGGCGCCGGATCGCTCATGGGCGCCGAGCAGCACGGCAATCTGTCGAGCGTGGGCTTTGACCTGTTTACGCAGATGCTGGGTCAGGCCGTGGCCGAGGCGCGCGGCGACGACGATGCCGGTGTGGAGGCGGCGAGCGTGGGCATCAACCTGCCGGCCGACTACTTCTTATCCGAGGAGTACCTGCCGGCGGTGGATCAGCGCGTGCTCGTATACCGTAAGCTTGCGGCGGCCGGGGACCTGGAGAGCATCGACGAGGTGCAGGAAGAGACCGAGGCCGCGCATGGCGAGCTGCCGTTGGCGGGACTCAACCTGTTCAATCGCGCGCGAATCCGCATTCGCGGCGAGCGCCTGGGGCTCGAGAGCGTTACGCTCAGCGGCGGTCGCATCACGTTTTTGGGCGTCGACGTTCCCAAGAAGGTGGCCTATGAGCTTAAGACCCGCTATGGTGCGGTGAACTTCCCCAAGAGCCGCAAACTGTCGGTGCCCTACAAGGCGGGCGCCGGCGCGGGCAGCGGCCTGGGTCGCGGTCTCGACGCCAACGACGGCACCGGCCCCGTGGCCGCGGCACTCATGCTGCTGCAGCAGCTGGGCACGTCCGACGATGACTAACGGGTCGACGCCGTAAACGCCCCATTTGGGCAATCTGGTCCCATCGAAAGGAAAGCATGTTCGGGTACATCTATAAGAAAGATGCCGCTGCTATCGCGGCTATCCTTGCCCTCTGCCTGGGCGTGGGCAGTTTCTTCGATTATCAGATCTCGAGCGCGCTGTTCAACATCGGCAGTATGTACGGCCGCTTTATCGAGGCGGCCGGCGAGCTGCCGTTTGAGCTGACGGCGAGCGTCGCGGGCGTTATGCTCGTGCGCGCGGTGCGTCCCGACTCCAGGGGGAGCAAATGGCTCGCCGTGCTCGGCATCCTCGTCAATGTTGGCCTGACCGGCTACGAGATCGTTTCGTCCCTGAGGGTTGGCGGCAAACTCATCGTGGCTCAGTTGGTGCTGACGTTTGTGCTGGCCATCGTCGCCAACCTTATCGTCTATCGCCTCACGCGCACGACCGAGCCCGACGAGCTCACACGCTGGGCGCTCATGGTGCTTGCCGTGTGGGTCGCTCAGGCCATCATCCTCAACGTGATCGTCAAGCCGCTGTGGTCGCGCCCGCGCATGCGCGTGGTCGAGGTGACGCCGGGGCTCGAGTTTCAGCCGTGGTGGGTAATCGGCAACCCCGACAAGTGGGTCTATATTGCCGCCGGTGTAGTCAAGGACGGCTTTAAGTCGTTTGCGAGCGGACACACGGCGCACGCGGCGATTGGCCTTATGCTCGCCGGGCTTCCCGCAGCGGCCTTTAAGGAAAAGCCGTCGCGCCGTCGTGTGGTCTTTTGGACGGTGGCTGTGGTTGTGGCGTTCGTCGCGTTTGGCCGCATCGTGATTGGAGCGCACTTTTTGAGTGATGTGAGCTGCGGTTTTGCTCTGGTGCTGGCACTTGAGTGCCTTGCCGCGCGCATTGCCTATCCCAGCGGCGTACAATAGCTCCGTTTGAATCATCTGGCCGATACCCGGTAAGAGAGGATTGCCATGCTCGCGTTTAACAACGATTATTCCCACGGCGCACACCCGGCGGTGCTGCAGGCGCTCGTCGACACCAATATGGAGCCGCAGCCCGGATACGGTACCGATGCACATACCGAGCGTGCCAAGCAGCTTATCCGCGAGGCCTGTCAGGCCCCCGATGCCGACGTGTTTTTTCTGGTGGGCGGCACGCAGGCCAACGCGACGGTGATCGACATGCTGCTCGCGCCGTACGAGGGCGTCGTTGCTGCCGAGACTGGCCACGTCGCCTGCCACGAGGCGGGCGCCATCGAGTTTGGCGGCCACAAGGTGCTCACCATCCCCGGCTACGAGGGCAAGATGCACGCCGAGGACCTTGAGAACTATATCCAGGTGTTCTACGAAAACGAGAGCTACGAGCACACGGTGTTTCCGGGTGCCGTGTACGTGAGTCTATCGACCGAGTACGGCACGCTGTACTCCAAGGCCGAGCTCGCGGCGATTCACGCAGTGTGCCAGAAGCGCGAGATTCCGCTGTTTGTGGATGGCGCCCGCCTGGCCTATGCGCTGGCGGCCGATGAGTGCGACATTACCCTGCCCGAGCTGGCGCAGCTGTGCGACGTGTTCTACATCGGCGGTACCAAGTGCGGCGCGCTCTGCGGAGAGGCTGTGGTGTTCTGCGGTATGCACGCCCCGGCGCATCCCATTCCGCGTATTAAGCAGCATGGCGCGCTGCTTGCCAAAGGCCGCCTGACAGGCGTGCAGTTCGAGGCTCTTTTTACCGATGGCCTGTATTTTGAGATTGGTCACCAGGCGATTGAGACCGCTCAGGCGCTTCGTCGCGTGCTGCACGAGCGCGGCTACCAGTTCTTTTTGGAGACGCCGACCAACCAGCAGTTTGTTATTCTGCCCAACGAGGACATGGCCCGCATTCGCGAGCATGCCTCGATTGAGTACTGGGAAAAGTACGACGAGACCCACACGGTGGTGCGCTTTTGCACCAGCTGGGCCACGACGCAGGAGGACATCGACGCGTTGGCGGCTGTCCTGTAGCCTGATGTAATGACAAGGGGCTGCCCTGCGCCTGAGCTTGGTGCAGGGCAGCCTTTGTTTTTGAGGGGGAAGGGTTGTATGACCGAAATGTCCGAGCCGACGATTCGCCTGGCGACGCCCGACGATGCGCCGGCGTTGCTTGCCATCTATGAGCCGTATGTGCGCCAGACGGCGATTACCTGCGAATACGAGGTGCCGAGCGTTGAGGAGTTCGCCGGGCGTATCGAGCGTACGCTCAAGCGCTACCCGTATTTGGTGATGGAGCTGGACGGGCGTCCGGTAGGCTATGCCTATGTGAGCCCGCTCAACAGCCGCGAGGCATACGACTGGTCGGTCGAGACGTCGATCTACCTGGCGCGCGATGTGCGCCACGGCGGGCTGGGCCGCAAGCTGCACGATGCGCTCAAGCAATGCCTGATTGCGATGGGCATCACCAACATGTGCGCGCTCATCGCCGTGCCGCACGACAAGGACGACGAGTACCTGACGCACAACAGCCAGGATTTCCATGCCCATATGGGATATCGCCTGGTGGGCACCTTCGATCGCTGCGCCCAAAAGTTCGGTCGCTGGTACGACATGTGTTGGATGGAGTTGGTCCTAGCCGAGCGCACGCCCAACCAACCCAAACCAACCTGGTTCCCCGACCTCCCCAAACCTACCATTTAGGGACAGGTTTATTTTGGCAGGTTAGCCGATGGGTTCGATGTATTTGGCGCGGTCGGTGCGTTGGATGCGCTTGGAGACATGGAGCGGTCGGCCGTCGGTATCGTAGACGTAGTCGGTGATCAGGATCAGCGCCTGTCCGCGCTCAACGTTGAGCAAAAACGCCTCGTTTTGCGAGGCGTAGCACACCTCAAAGGTCTTATGCCCCTGTGCCGGTGCGCGATGGAACTCCTGTCGCAGCGTGGCGTAGAGCGAACCGTTGATATCGCGATCGATGAGCGTCTCGAAGCTTGGCGGCAGGTAGGTGGTCTCCAGGCACAGCGGCGCGTCGTCCAGGTAGCGCAGGCGGACAAGTTTGACGAGCTTGCTGCCCACGGCGGCGTCAAAGAACTTAGCTATGCTGCCGGCCGCCTTGGCAAAGCCCGAGTCCACGGTGCGCGTGGTGGGCTTCATGCCCTGGCCTTCGACCTGCTTGGTATAGCTCGAAAACACCAGGTTGTTCTCGTGGAGCGCGGGCGTGTCGGCCACAAAGGCGCCACGCCCGCGCTCGGTGCGCACCAGGCCCTCATCAACGAGCACCTTAAGGGCGTGGCGTACGGTGCTGCGTGACAGCCCCGATTCGTCCATGAGTTCCATCTCGGACGGCAGCTTGTCTCCGCGCGCATACGTGCCGGCAGCGATGCGATCGCGCAGCGTGCCCGCCAAGCGCTCGTATTGGGTCAGTTTCTTTTTAGATGTGACGCCCATATTGCCAACCTATATCTAACCTGTATGCTTACCTAAGCAAGCATGTATTAAATAAAACAATAAAACTGCTGGTAGCGAGCTACTGAAAACCACAGCAGCAAAATTTCTAAGACAAATATAGCATACAACTAGTCGACATAACCAAAACATGTATGTAACTTGTATGCCTGTGATGAGCATCAAACGAGAAGAAAGGCTGATGCACGATGACTACTCAGGAACAGGTTAAAGATGTCGTCTCCCAGGTTTTGGCCGACAAGGCAGACAAGGGCGGCATCAAGCGCGTCGTGTGGATTGGCGCCGGCGGATCCAACGGCGGTAACTATCCTGCCCAGTACTTTATGGAGCACGAGGCCACGCAGGTCGTGAGCTCCAGCTACACCAGCAACGAGTTCGTGCACGCCACGCCCGCCTACGTTAACGAGAACACCTTGGCCGTCGTCGTGTCCATGCGCGGCACCAAGGAGACTATCGTCGCCGCCCAGGTGGCCAAGGACCACGGCGCCAGCACCATCGCCATCTATGTCGACGAGTCCGCCCTCACCGAGGTCTGCGACTACAAGATCCAGTACGACAGCCTGGCCGTCGACGAGTCCTGCATGGGCCGCACCAACTCCGCCGTCGTGACCATGATCGCCATGGAGCTCACGCAGCAGACCGAGGGCTATGCCGAGTACGAGACCGCCATGGCCGCCTTCGACTTGGTCGACCCCATCTATCGCAAGGCCGTCGAGTACACCCGTCCGCTTGCTGCCAAGTGGGCCGAGCAGAACGCCGACAAGCCCTGCATCAACGTGATGGCTCAGGGTCCGCTCTTTGGTGCCGCCTACGTCTTTAGCATCTGCAACGTGCAGGAGATGCTGCAAATCGACTCCTGCACCATCAACACCTGCGACTTCTTCCATGGCCCCTTCGAGATCCTGGACAAGCGTACCTCGCTGTTCCAGCTCATCAGCGTCGGCCGCAGCCGCTGCAACGACGAGCGCGGCATCCGCTTCGTCAACCAGTACGGTGGCGAGCGCGTCTATCAGCTCGACGCCAAGGAGCTCGGCCTCAACGACATCAAGGACAGCGTGAGCGAGTACTTCAACCACCTGATCTTCGCGCCGATCCTCAACAACGTCTACATGCGCGCGCTCTCTGCCGTCACCCACAAGGACTATATGACGCGCCGCTATATGTGGAAGCTGGACTACTAGGAGTTACGCGGTTTTGCCAAACCGCGTAACGGCTCGACGCTGCAAACCCGCCAGAGCGGCAATCTGCCTTTCAGCTTCGGCGGCATGACCAGAAGGTCAATGCCGCCTCGTTTCAAGGCACCTTGCCCGCTCTGGCGGGTTTTCGCTGACGTTGCCAAAGCATCGGCGTCGGCTTGGTCCAGATGTGGCAGTTGAGGACGTTCCCTTTCTGCCGGCAGTTGGGGACAGTCCTAGCCGTTGGGTAGTCATTGGGGACGTACTTAAACGACTAGTCATTCAGGAACGTCCCCAATGGCTAGTCGTTTAAGTACGTCCCCAATGAGTATGTGGGGGAGCAGATCTTTCCGTTCGGCGATTTGTGGCTTGAAAAATGTATATAACGACTATAACGTAGTATGAAACATATTGGAAACAATACCGAGGAGGCTGCGTTGAAGAAAAGCAATCTGGGCTATGTGCTGGTGCTGATCGCCGCGCTTATGTGGGGCAGCATCGGAATCTTTGTAAACGGCATCTCGGCCATGGGCGTTTCGTCCCAGAGCATGGCTGCCTTTCGCTTGTTGGTCGGAGCGCTTATCTTGGCGCCGGTCCTGATGTTTATGGGCTGCCGCCCGGGTGAGGGGTCTACCGTGGCTCAGGGTCCGCTGGCCCTGTTCAAGGCAAGCCCTAAAGAGCTTGTTCCCTGCGCGCTTGTCGGTATCGTCGGTTTGGCCGCCGCCAACACCTGCTATTACGAGTGCATGGGCGAGGTGGGCATGTCCACGGCCTCGGTGCTGCTCTACACCTCGCCGGTGTTTGGCGTCATGCTCGGCCGCATGCTTTATCGCGAGGACGTGACCCCTAATAAGCTCGTTGCCATTGTCTTTAACATCGTTGGCTGTGTACTTGCAGTGACCAATGGCGACCTTTCCGGTTTTCATTTTTCGGTTTGGGGCGTCACGTCGGGCGTGATTGCAGGCCTTTGCGGTGCGTCGCTCGCGGTGTTTAGCCGAATAGCAACCAAGACGGTCCACCCGCTGGCTGTCACGTTTTGGGGCTTTGTTTTTGGCGGTGCGGTTATGGCAGCTATCGCGGCTCCGTGGCCAGATGTCGCCGCGGCAATGTCGCCACAGCTGCTGCTGCTGTTCCTTGGCTTTGGACTCATCCCCACAGCCGTGGCTTACATCTTATATATGCAGGGTCTGTCCATGGGGCTCGAGACGTCGAAAGTTCCCGTCGTAATGTCATTCGAGACAGTTGTCACCGTACTGCTGGGCATTGGTGTCTACGCCGAGCCCGCCGGCGCGATCAAAGTCCTGGGCATCGTGCTGGTGCTCGCGTCCATCCTGATTATGAATACCGACTTCTCCAAGCTGCGCAACAGTGTGTTTGTCGGCCATGTCATTGAGAGCATGACCTTTAAGCCCAACGCGTGGTGGACGGAGAAATCGCAGGACATGGATCTGTTTAAGGAACGCACCGGCATCGCGCTGGAGCCCACCGTACAGGAAAGTCCCTGGTACTTCGTGCGATAGGGAATTGCGTGCGGCATCCGACCTGGGGTTATCCAGCCAGTGTCCGCTTATCCAGCCCCAACCTTTCGAGTACGTTAAACCCGTAAACGGTCGATTTTTAACCGCGAACGGTCTTTATACTAATTATCAATATAAGTAGCGTATAAGACGTTATAATGACCATAACGAAAAGGAGGAGGCAAGATGAATCAGATCATTCTCGCATCTCATGGCGGCCTGGCCGCAGGCGCCAAAGACACGCTCGAGATGGTTCTCGGCGACGTGTCGAACGTCCACGTCGTGTCGCTTGCTCGTGACGACAAGGAGCCCATCACCAATAAGGTGGACGCCATGATCGCCACGTTCAACGCGGACGATACCGTCTATGTGCTGACCGATATGCTCGGCAGCTCGGTCAACAACAGCATGGTCGAGCTTTCCAAGAACGGCACGAAGTTCACGGTTGTCAGCGGTTTCAACATCCCGCTGGCGCTCACGCTCGCTATGAGCCCCGCCCCCGTCAAGGGCACCGAGCTCGCGGCCCTCATCAACGAGGCCCGCACTGGTCTGACCAACCCCAACGCACCGGTCGAGGCCGTCGCGGCTCCCGCCAAGAAGGCCAAGGCGTCCCGTCACAGCTCCGGTCCCGCCAAGATCGTCCTCGCACGTCTTGACTACCGTCTGCTGCACGGCCAGGTCGTCTTTACCTGGACCACCAAGGTTCAGGCCGAGCGCATCATCGTCGTCGACAACGCTGCCGCCAACGATGACATCAAGAAGGGCGCTCTTAAGCTGGCCAAGCCCCAGGGCGTGCGCCTGAACGTCTTCACCGTCGAGCGTGCCCTCGCCAAGATGGACAAGCTCAACACCCTCGGCGAGCGCGTCATGTTCGTCTTTGGCAACACTGCCGAGATGCTGCAGTTCTGCCAGGGCTACAAGCTCGACGCCATCAACCTGGGCGCCACCGCCAACCACGACGGTGCCGATCAGGTCGGCGGCAAGGACAGCTCCGTCTTCCTCGACGCCACCCAGAAGGCCGACATCAACCAGCTGCTCGACATGGGCATCAAGCTCTATGTCCAGCAGACCCCCACGTATCAGAGCGTCGACATCGACGCCAAGCTGTAGTCAACCAGGCTTTTGCCTGACTGAAAGGAGAAGGGTATGAATACGTTCATCAGTGCGGTGCTCGTCGGCCTCGTCGGCGTGTTCTGCATGTGGGACTCCCGCCTGCTCGGTCGTCTTAACTTCGAGCAGCCCCTCGTTGGCGCTACGCTCGTCGGTCTGCTGCTGGGCGATGTGCCCACCGGCCTTGCCGTCGGTGCCGCCGTCGAGCTCGTGTCCATGGGCCTGGTGCAGGTCGGTGCTGCCGTTCCGCCCGATATGGTCCTGGGCGGCATCGTGGCCGCTGCCTTTGCGTGCCTGACCGATGCTTCCGCCGAGACTGCCATGACGATCGCCATCCCGGTCGCCGTCCTGGGTCAGCTCCTCGGCATCGTGTTCCGTTCCATCATCGCCGCCCTCACCCATGTGGCAGATAGCGCGATCGATAACGGAAAGTTCAAGACCGCCTACCGTATGCACATCTGCGTCGGCACTGGTCTGTACGCCGTCATGTACTTCCTGCCGATCTTCCTCGCCGTCTTTGTTGGCACCGACCTGGTTCAGGCCATCGTCAACATGGTCCCCGAGTGGCTGTCCACTGGTCTTAACGTTTCGACCAAGATCATGACCGCCTACGGCTTGGCCCTGCTGCTCACCATGATGATCAAGAAGGGTATGACTCCGTTCCTGTTCATCGGCTTCCTGCTCGCCGCTTACCTCAACCTGTCCGTCATCGCGGTCGCTCTGATCGGTGTGTGCCTGGCTGTCGTCTTCATGGGCTTCAAGTTCAACGGTTCCCATGCAGCCGCCGGTGTCGATTCCGACTACGATCCGCTCGAAGACGACGAAGACTAAGGAGGAACACACTATGGCAACCGCAACCAAGGACGTGTCCCTGAACAAGAAGGTCAGCCAGTTCTTCTGGCGCTCCTGGGCCATCCAGGCCTCTTGGAACTACGAGCGTCAGATGAACATGGGCTTCCTCTATGGCATGGTTCCCACGCTCGATCGCCTCTATCCGGATGAGTCCGACCCCAAGCAGCTCGCTGCCAAGAAAGAGGCTTACCGCCGTCACATGGCGTTCTACAACTGCACTCCGCAGACGAGTGCTTTCGTCCTGGGCCTCGCCGCCTCCATGGAGGAGGAGTACGCCAAGGATCCCGAGAACTTCGATCCCGATTCGATCAACGCGGTCAAGACCTCCCTCATGGGCCCGCTTTCCGGTATTGGTGACTCCTTCTTCCAGGGCACCATCCGCGTTATCGCCTTTGGTCTGGGCGTTCAGCTGGCTCAGCAGGGCTCCATCATGGGCCCGATCCTGGCCATGCTCATCTCCATCGTGCCTTCCGTGCTGATCACTTGGTTCGCAGCCAAGATGGGCTATCAGGGCGGCCACGAGTACCTGAGCAAGCTTCAGGGCGGCGACCTCATGGAGAAGCTCATGTATGTCTGCGGCATCGTGGGTCTTATGTCCGTGGGCGGCATGATCGCTACGCTGATCGGCGCTACCACCCCGCTGCAGTTCGCTGACGGCACCGTCGTGATCCAGGACATCCTGGACGGCATGATGCCCCAGATGATTTCCCTTGGCCTCACCGGCCTTATGTACTGGCTCATCAAGAAGAACGTCAACACCGGTTGGCTTCTTGTGATCGCCATCGTGGGCGGCATCGCCCTCTCCGCGGCCGGCATCCTGGCCTAGTCGCGCCCAAGCGTCTAACCGCTTTCCCCGGGGAGCCTGCCTGGCATCCCATACCCCAGGCAGGCTTCCATCCCTAAATGTGTCAAAGGGACAGTCCCTATGTCACATCTTCAATGGGCCGGCGACTCGGTCCAAATCACGGTAATCCTGCGCACGTCCGGCAAAGTGGCGCCGCAAAAATCGAAAGGAATGTGTCAGATGTACGAGATCGACCTTAACCTCCCTAAGCAGATCGTCGCTGACGTCCTGTCCAACCACGAGATCCACAGCGTCGCCTTCGTTGGCTGCGGCGCTTCCATGTCCGACCTTTACCCCGCCAAGTACTTCCTGGCCAACAACACGGACAAGCTGAACGTTCAGATCTTCACCGCAAACGAGTTCAACTACGACACGCCCTCCTGGGTCAACGAGCACACCTTCGTGATCACCTGCTCCCTTGGTGGCTCCACGCCCGAGACCGTCGAGGCCAACAAGACCGCCAAGAAGCACAACTGCCCGGTCGTCTCCCTCACCAACAAGGCCGGCTCCGCTCTGACCGTCGACGCCGACCACGTCATCATCCACGGCTTCCACGCCAACTACGCTGCCAAGTGCGAGAAGCCCGGCTACGCCATCGCTCTTGCTCTCGAGATCCTTCAGCAGACCGAGGGCTATGAGCACTACGAGGACATGATCACCGGCCTCACCAACGTCTTCGAGCTCTGCGAGAACGCCGCTCAGTCCGCCAAGGGTCTTGCCAAGCAGTTCGCTCAGGACTTCAAGGACGACAAGATGATCTACTTCATGGCTTCCGGTGCCTCCGAGAAGATGGCTTATTCTCACGCCGCCTTCCTGTTCACCGAGATGCAGTGGATCGACGCCGCCGCCTACAACACCGGTGAGTACTTCCACGGCCCGTTCGAGGTTTCCACCGAGGGTAAGCCCTACGTCTTCTTCATGTCCGATGGCGCTACCCGTCCGATGGACGCCCGCGCCCTCACCTTCCTTAAGCGCATGGGCGCCAAGGTCGCTCTGATCGACTCCAAGGACTACGGCCTGGCTGACGCCGTGCCCGCGAGCGTCGTCACCTACTTCAACCCGCTGCTGCACCTCGCCGTTATGCGCGAGTATGGCAACCAGATCGCTGAGGCCCGTCAGCACCCGCTGACCATGCGTCGCTACATGTGGAAGCTTTCCTACTAATCACAAGTAAGTAGACCTTACGGGTTGATTGAGAGGGGATGGGGTTTTCGCCCCGTCCCCTTTTTGCTTTGGGGGCGTGTTTGTCGCGCCGCAAACCCCAGATAAAACCTACCAAAATAAACCTGTCCCTTTTTGGCAGGTGGAAGGAGGAGCGTATGATCAAGGCAGTGCTGTTTGACATGGACGGCGTGCTGGTCGATACCGAGTGGTTCTACAACCGTCGCCGCGTGGCATTTATGGAAGAGAAGGGGTTCCACTTTGACGAGATCCCCGACCTTTCGGGGTCTAACGAGCCGGCCATCTGGAAGGCGCTGGTGCCCGACGATGTTGAGCTGCGTGAGCGCCTGCGCGTGGAGTACAAGCAGGTCTACAGCCCGCAACACCCCGTTCCGTATGCCGAGCTTCTCAACGAGCAAACGGAGCCGGTGATGCGTGAGCTGCATGAGCGCGGCGTGAAGTGTGCCATCGCGAGCTCGTCCTATCGCGAGCTGATCGACGAGCTGGTGGAGATTGCCGGCATCGCCGACGTGCTGGACTACACCATCAGCGGTCACGAGTGCAGTGCGTTTAAGCCCGACCCCGAGATCTACCAGCGTGCCATGGAGGCGCTGGGGGTGGAGCCTTCCGAGTGCCTGGTTATCGAGGATTCGCCTCTGGGCATCGAGGCTGGCAAGCGCTCTGGCGCCCGCGTCCTGGCGCTGCGTCCGCACGAGGGCGTCAACCTGGACCAGTCTGCCGCCGACGTTGTCATCGACAATCTGTGTGACATCCTACCTGCCATTTAGGGACAGGTTTATTTTGGCAGGTTTTATCTGGGCAAATGCCGAATTCGCCGTGAAGGGATCGCTCTCTTCACGGCGTTTTTCTTTTGAGCGGCCTCACGATCCTTCTGATGGTTGTCGAGAGAGGGTGAATTGAGGCGCCCCCGCACGCTCCATGCTACAATCGCGAGCATGCCCCACAACTATATCTGCCTTCGAAAGGAGCCTGCGTGGCGGATGCCATCGATCAGCTCACGGACCGCGTGCTCGTACTCGGCCGCCTCACCATCGTCCGTCGTGCCATTACTGCCGTGGCAGTCACGGTCTCTGCCGTTCTCCAGACATTCCTGATCCAGGCGTTCATTCGGCCCGCTGACCTGCTTCCGAGCGGTTTTACCGGCGTCGCGGTCCTTCTCGATCGCGTTACCTCGCTAGGCGGCGTTCACATCGACATCTCGCTCGGTATGCTCGCACTCAACATCCCCGTGGCGCTCCTATGCTGGAACGGCATTAGCAAGCGCTTCGTCATCTTCTCGATGATGCAGGTCGTGCTCTCGTCGCTGTTCCTCAACGTCTTTCACTTTGCGCCGTTTTTAGGCGACAAGATCATGCTCATCATTTTTGGCGGCGTGGTCTCGGGCCTGGGTGCTGCCATCGCGCTTAAGTCCGGCGCATCCACCGGCGGCACCGACTTTATCGCGTTATGGGTCTCCAACCACACGGGCAAGACCATCTGGGGCGTCATCTTTGGCTTCAACTGCTTTATCCTGGCAATCTTTGGTTTTATGTTTGGCTGGGACAAGGCGGCGTATTCCATTGTGTTTCAGTTTATTTCGACCAAGACCATCGACAGTTTCTATCATCGCTACGATCGTGTGACGCTGCAGATCACGACGCGTAAGGCAGACGAGGTCATGACTGCCTACGTAAACCATTTTCAGCACGGCATTAGCTGCGCCGAGGTCGTCGGCGGATACAGCCGCGAGAAGATGTACCTGCTGCACACCGTTGTCTCGACCTACGAGAGCCAGGACATTATCAGGCTGGTATGCGAGGTTGATCCCGGCGCCGTGATCAACGTGTTCCACACGCTCAACTTTGTGGGCGGTTGGTGGGGCGGTCATGTCGACGAACCCATGCCCACGGCCGTTCCCGATCCCGACAAGCCCGCACGCATGGCCAGCAGGCAGGTGCGCCTCAGCGAACAGGACAGCTTGCAGCAGGACGACGGCAAGTAAGGTATTTGGCATTTTGCCGGCTCTGCCCAATCCTGTCCCTTTTTGGTAGGGAGGGTGTATCGTTTTATCGTTATGAGGTAACATAAAACTAGACGTTATATACGTATTTGTTATTCCGATATTTCGATAAGAGTGATTAGATATGCCTGCACCCAAAAATGCGCCGCTGTACCAGCAGATTTACGACGAAATCAAGGATTCGATCGAGAAAGGTGTTTATGCACCCAAGGAGCGTATCCCGTCCGAGCTTGAGCTTGCCGAGCAGTACGAGGTGAGCCGTATTACGGTGCGCCGCGCCGTAGAGGAGCTGTGTTCCGATGGCTATCTGGTTAAACAGCAAGGCCGTGGCACGTTTGTCTCCACGCCGCACATCAACCGCCAGTTTCATGCCTCGATGCTGCAGACGTTTACCGCGCTGTGTGCCGACAATGGCATGAAGGCCGGCGCGCATGTAATCGATCGCCAGATCGTTCCGGCGCGCCAAAACGAGATGGAGTTCTTTGGCCTGCAGAAGGATGCGCTGCTGCTGCATATCAAGCGCGTGCGTACGGCCGACGGCGAGCCTATCTTTGAGGAGAACATCTTTGTGCCCTTTGACGCCTACCGTGAGCTGTTGACGGCCGATCTTGAGGACAAGTCGATTTTTGCCGAGGTCGAGCGTGTTGGTGGAACGCCGATTGCCTCGGTTGGCTACCGCACGGTCGAGGCCGTTCGCGCCAATGCCGAGCAGGCGGCCGAGCTGGGCATCGCTCCGCACGATCCGCTGCTCAACCTGCGTGCCGGCTTTACCGGTCCCAACGGCGAGTCGGTTTTGCTCGGCAAGCAGTATTACGTGGGTAGCCGCTACGTCATGGTCATATAAGTTACGCGGTTTTACCAAACCGCGTAACGGCTCGACGCTACGCCTTTGGTTCCGCCGTTCTAACGAACGGCGGACCGGTCGACGCTGCAAACGCCCCTAAGCGGCAATCTGACGTTCAATCGTCGGTCGCGTACCGAAGTACGCTTCCCTCCTCTTTCACGTCACCTTGCTCGCTTAGGGGCGTTTTCGCTGACTTATGCTCAACCAGCGACGTTTCCGCGCTTGTCAAGAATGTCCCCAATGACTACCCGCAGAATGAGCGTGGATAATCTCCCGTTTTTTGCTTGGTGACGGGCTCAAAGTGGGAGATCATCCACGCTCGTTCCCATCGGATTACATCGCCCGTGGCCGGCAGCCGTGCGGCACCGGTCCGCGTGGCGGCGTATAATCGGCGGCAGATGACTTGGACGTTAGGAAACCATGACCGATAGCATGCAGCAGATGGCGCTCGATACGCTCGGCGCCTATTTTGGCTACACCTCGTTTCGCCCGGGGCAGGACCGCATGGTCGATGCGATCCTTGCCGGCCGCGATGCGCTGGGCGTTATGCCTACGGGGGCCGGCAAGTCCATTTGCTACCAGGTGCCCGCGCTCATGCTGCCCGGTATCACCTTTGTGGTGAGTCCGCTGCTGTCGCTTATGGAGGATCAGACCCGTGCATTGCTCGCGGCGGGTGCGCGACCCAGCTATCTCAACTCCAGTCTTACTCCGGCCCAGCAAAACACCGTGCTCAAGCGGGCGCGCGAGGGCCGCTACCAGCTTATGTACGTGGCGCCCGAGCGTCTGCTCGAGCCGCGCTTTTTAGCTTTTGCGCGGGAGGCCGCGGCCGCCGCCGGCATTGGCGTGCCGCTCGTGGCCATTGACGAGGCCCACTGCGTAAGCCAGTGGGGCCAGGATTTCCGTCCCGCCTACCTGCAGATTCGCGAGTTCATCGATTCCCTGCCGCAGCGCCCCATCGTGGCGGCCTTTACCGCTACGGCGACCGAGCGCGTTCGCGCGGACATTCAGCAGATGCTTGGCCTGCAAAACCCCGCGACGGTGGTGACGGGCTTCGATCGCAAGAACCTCTACTTTGGCTGCGAGGAGATGGGCGACAAGGCCAAGGCCGCGTGGGTGCGCGACTATGTGATCGCACATTCGAGCGAAAGCGGCATCGTGTATTGCTCGACTCGCAAGACCGTCGATGCGCTGGCAAGCGAGCTTGCCGAGGCGCTGGGCTCCAGCGGCATTCGCGTTGGCCGCTACCATGCCGGCATGGGCAACGATGCCCGCCGGCAAAGCCAGCGCGCCTTTATCGACGACGATATCCAGGTAATGGTTGCCACCAACGCCTTTGGCATGGGTATCGACAAGCCCAACGTGCGTTACGTGATTCACAACAACGTGCCCGAGAGCATCGAGGCGTACTACCAGGAGGCGGGCCGCGCCGGCCGCGATGGCGACCCAGCCAGCTGCCATTTGCTGTGGAACGGCAATGATTTTCGCATGCGTCGCTTTTTGATCGATCACGGCGATGCTGCCGACGAGGCGCTCGATGACGAGCAACGCGCGTGGGCGCTCCAGAATCGATACCGCCTGCTCAGCCAGATGGAGGGCTACTGCAATACCACCGGTTGCCTGCGCGAATACATGCTGCGCTACTTTGGCGACGAGGCTGCGGCCGAGCATACCGCCGCAGCCGGTGCTGGCGGTGCCGCCACGGACGACGCCGAGGGCTGCGGCAACTGCAGCAACTGCCTCACGCAGTTCGAGGTCGAGGACGTCACCGATATGGCCCGCGCCGCCGTGCGCTATGTGGCTACGCGTCCCATGCGTTTTGGCAAGTCGCTGATCGCCGACGTGCTCCACGGCGGCAACACCGAGCGCATTCGCCAGATGCATCTGGACGAGGACCGCGGCTACGGTGAGCTGTCGAGCGAATCGGTCGGGCGCATCAAGGACATCATCGGGCAGCTGTGCGGCCGCGGTTATTTGGCAACCTCACAGGGACAGTACCCGGTCGTGGGACTGGGCCCGCGTGCCGGCGAGGTCGAGGACGAGGCGTTTGCCTTTACCGTTAAGCGTCGTGCATCCAAGCGCAAGGCCTCGGCCCGCGCCCTCCGTGCGGTGGATCTGCTGCGCGAGGAGGCCGAGCTGGATCAGCGCCCGCGCGTGGGCGACGATGCCGAGCTGTTCGAGCGCTTGCGGGCACTCCGCAAGGAGATTTCGATCGAGCTGGAGATAGCGCCGTACATGGTCTTCTCCGATAAGGCCCTGCGCGGTCTGTGCCGCCTGCGCCCTCAGACGCGCGACGAGCTTATCCGGGTCAACGGCATTGGTGAGAAAAAAGCCGACGCCTTTGGCGAGCAGTTTATGGCGGCGATTGAAGAGTTTGAATCCGAGCATGCACGGGATGGAGCGTAACGATGGTAGCCGATAGCAAGACCGACCGTACTGACGTGTCCGCCGTGCCGCTGTACCAGCAGGTTATGGACGACCTAAAGGGCGAGATCGCGCGCGGCGTGTACGCTGCCGGCTCGCGCATTCCTTCCGAGATGGAGCTCGCGAAGTCCTACGGCGTGGGGCGCATTACCGTGCGTCGCGCCATTGAGGAGTTGTCGCGCGCGGGATATCTCAACCGTCAGCAGGGGAGGGGCACGTTTGTGTGTGCGCCCAAGCTCAAGCGCAAGATTGTCCAGAAAGGCGACGTCCAGAGTTTTACCGAGGCCTGCGCTGCCAACGACATGGCGGCCGGAGCGCGCCTGGTGTCGCGCACGGTGGTTGCGGCGACGCGCGAGGACGCGGCGTTTTTTGGCGTGGAACCCGGCTGCGAGCTCATCGTGGTCGAGCGCGTGCGCACGGCCGATGGCGTGCCCGTCATGCTCGAGAACAACGCCTTTGTGCTGGCCGACCATCCCTATCTGCAGCAGCTTGCCGACGAGGACCTCGCCGACAATTCGATTTTTGCGCTCGTTGCCGTGCATTCGGGCCGCGCACCGCTCAAGTCCGATCCCTGTACCGTGGAGATCGCGCTCGCTGATGCTCAGACGGCCCCGCTGTTGGAGGTGCCGGTCGGCGAGCCGCTCTTTTATATGGAGGCGTACTTTACCGATGAGGACGAGCGGCCCTTGCTGCTCGGGCGCCAAAAGATCGTGGGCTCGCGCTACGTGTTCGACATCTAACGTCCATAGATAGAACAATACAGAACAAGTTTGGTGAAATGAATTCACCTGCGACAGCTTGCGTGCTATAAATAGGACAATATAGAACGACCGCAGGTACGAGCTGTCGCCGCTCAAAGCCGCCACACAGGGAGGAATGTCACCGTGAACGCACACGATCTGGTTCAGGAAATTATCGAGCGCAAGGGTAAGGTCGAGAATGTCTTTTGGATTGCCTGCGGCGGTTCGATGATTGACCTTATGCCGGCCAATGAGCTGCTCAAGCGCGAGGCAACCACGTTTACTTCGACGGTCTACACGGCGCGCGAGTTTTGCCTTATGGCCCCCAAGAGTCTAGGGCCGAAGTCACTCGTCATCGCCTGTAGCCACAGCGGTAACACGCAGGAGGTCGTCGACGGCTGCGAGATGGCGCTGGCCGCCGGTGCCGAGGTCGTGACTATGACTGACTACGCGGGCTCCAAGATCGATAACAGCAAGTGGACCACCTGGGTTTACCCGTGGGGCAAGGGCGAGTCGCAGGCCGAAGTTCCGCAGGGCATCGGCGCTCTGATCGCCGCCGAGCTGCTCGACCAGCAGGAGGGCTACGAGGCGCTCGCCGACATGTACGCCGGCCTTAAGCAGATGGACGCACTGCTGCCCGCTGCCCGCGAGAAGGTCAACGCCGAGCTGGGCGATCGCTTTGCCGAGCTCTGCCAGCAGCACAAGTTCTTCTATATCCTGGGCTCCGGCCCCAACTTTAGCCAGACCTACGCCATGGCCATCTGCTCGCTCATGGAGATGCAGTGGCAGCACTGCTGCTACATCCACTCCGGCGAGTATTTCCACGGTCCCTTCGAGGCTACCGAGCCCGGCGTGTTCTACTTTGTGCAGCTTGGCGCTGGCGAGTGTCGCCCCATGGAGGAGCGCGCACTGGCATTCCTCAACACGCACACCGATACAGTCATGGTGCTCGATGCGCTTGAGTACGGCGTGGGCGAGGTGCCTGCCAGCGTGCGTTCGTACCTGGAGCCGATCTTCTTCTATGCGATGAGCTGTGAGCTGCGCGCCGCCCGCGGCAAGGTATTTGACCACAGTCCCGAGGTTCGCCGCTACATGGGCGTCGAGCAGTACTAGGTAACGGGGAACGCGATTTTTCATGACGGGGCCTTCGCCAAGCGCGGGCCCCGTTTGCGTCACGGCGCCCCTTTCTGTTTGTCGAAAACGAAGTCAAATACTTTTCCCGAGAAGTGAACGACCTATTTTGGACCCCCGAAGCATCGACATTTTTTGACGCCAAAACAGCAGGAAAATCTTAATGAAACTGCAGGAAATGGTCTCCACAAAGTGCCGATGCTTCGAGGGCTCGTTTTTGCTCGTTCACTTTTCGGGAAAAGTATTAGACCTAAATCTGCAAGCGTGTCGCGTGAGTCAAAAAGCGGGCCGCGCCGGTGGGTTTCCGGCGCGGCCCGCTTTACATTGTGTCCGTATGAGTGAGTTGTCGCATCAACCGGCGGACTACTTGGCGTCGTAGGCCTCGGCGTCCCACCAGTCGAGCTGGGCGATGTTGTCGCGGATGTGCTGACAGCTCTTGTGGAAGCCCTCGAGCTCGTGCTCGGAAAGGTCGAGCGTGTAGACCTCCTCGACGCCCTCGGCGCCGATCACGCACGGCAGGGAGGTAAAGATGCCCTCCTCGCCATACTGGCCGGTCATAAGCGTAGAGGCCGAAAGCACGGCGTGCTCGTTGTGCAGCACGGCGGCGCAGACGCGCGCGGCGGAGTTGGCAACGGCGTACTCGGTGCACTGCTTGCCGGCGTAGGTCACATAACCGCCCTTGCGTGCGAGCTCCTCGACCTCCATGTGGTCGAAGGCGTACTTGTCGGGGTTCTCGGCCTGAAGCTCGTTGAGGCTCTTGCCGGCGATGGTTGCGGCCTTAAAGGCGGCCAGCTGGCTAAAGCCATGCTCGCCGATCATGTAGGCGTCGATGGACTTGGGGCTCACCCCGACCTTCTTGGAGATCTCGGTGCGCAGGCGGGCAGAGTCCAGGCCACAGCCCGAGCCGATGATCTTCTTGGGATCGTAGCCGGTCAGATGCCACAGCTCAGTGCACACGACGTCGCAGGGGTTGGAGATGCTCACGAAGATGCCGTCGAAGCCGGCATCGACGATGCGCTTGGCAAAGGTGCGGGCGGCGTCGGTGGTAAAGAACAGCTCGCCGTCGCGGTTGCCGGCGGCCAGTGCGACCTTGCCGGCGGCGTTGACGATGACGTCGCAGCAGGCCAGCTCCTCGTAGTGGTCGTAGCAGTTGACGATCTTGGTGTTGTACGGGACAAACGAAAGGGAGTCGCGCAGGTCCTGGACCTCGGACGTCACCTTTGCCTCGTTGATATCGCAGAGGTACAGCTCATCGGCAATGCCCTGCATGAGCAGGCTGTTGGCGACATGTGCTCCTACGTGGCCCTGGCCGACCACACCGATCTTACGCGTCTGGTACATAGTCATATCCTTTCGGCCGAGTTTTTCGCATCGAACCATTGTAGCGTCCTGCTGCCACTTTGCTAGGCTAAAGCGCCGTAGATTTTTGGGACATGCCTTAATCTCTACTTTTGGAGTGATTTGGGCCGCTGACGGTGTCTCGGGGCGATGCACTCGCGCGGATGGGGCCGCTCGTTGTACCATAGCTGCAACTGACTCGTAAGGAGCATCCATGCCCATTCGCATCCCCGACGCCCTCCCTGCCGCCGCGCAGCTCGAGAGCGAGAACATCTTTGTCATGACCGAGTACCGCGCGCTGCACCAGGACATCCGTCCGCTGCGCGTGCTCATCCTCAACCTCATGCCGACCAAGATCGCCACCGAGACGCAGATCATGCGCAAGCTCTCCAACACGCCGCTGCAGGTAGAGGTGGACCTGCTACGCACCAAGACGCACGAGGCCACGCACGTGAGTGCCGGCCACCTGGAGACGTTCTACCGTACGTTCGACGACATCCGCGATATCCACTACGACGGCCTGATCATCACGGGCGCGCCGGTGGAGCAGATGCCGTTCGAGGAGGTCGACTACTGGCCCGAGCTCTGCCAGATCATGGATTGGTCCACCACGCACGTGCACTCTACGCTGCATATTTGCTGGGGTGCACAGGCAGGGCTCTACCATCATTACGGTATCCAGAAGTGCGACCTGCCGGCCAAGGCGAGCGGCGTGTTTGAGCATTATCTGGTGAAGCCGCAAAGCCCGCTGGTCCGCGGCTTTGACGACCGCTTCTATGCCGTGCACTCACGCAATACCGATGTGCGCCGCGAGGACGTGGAGGCCGAGCCGCAGCTTGAGGTCGTGGCCGTATCAGACGAGGTGGGCCTGTACATCGTCAAGTCGACCGACAGTCGCCGCTTCTTTGTCTTTGGCCATCCCGAGTACGATACCGACACGCTGCGCCTGGAGTACGAGCGCGACGTGAAGCGCGGGCTCAACCCCCAGGTGCCGGCGCATTACTTCCCAGGTGACGACCCCACCGCCGAGCCGCGCAACGTCTGGCGCAGCCAGGCCCAGCTGCTCTACACCAACTGGCTCAACTACTACGTCTACCAGACCACGCCCTACGACCTGGCCCGCGCCGGCGAGGAGCACTAGGCTACGGCCGCGGTTGCGGTTGTGGCTTCGGCTGCGGCGTGACGAGCGTGGATTTTCGGATGCCCATCTTGCGGGTGCGATACAACGGCGGTTAGGCGCTGATGATGTGGGGTAGCGGCAGGTCGTGGGTGTCGGTGGGAACGTGGTCGACACGCTGCTCGTCAAAGGCGATGCCGATGATTTGGCATGCGGGCGAGAGCGTGGGCAGGTAGCGGTCGTAGCAGCCGCCGCCATAGCCCAGGCGTGCGCCGGTGTGGTCGAAGGCTACGAGCGGCACGACGATCATATCGAGCGCCTCGGCAGGCACGATAGGAAAGCGGCTGCTGTCGACGTCCGTGGCTGCGAAGGCCCGCGTAGGGTGGGCGATAAACGGGGCCTCGGACGCATCGCCGGCAGCAACTGCCCGCATGCACATGCGCTGGCCACAAGCCACGGTGTCAGCTGCCGAGAACATGCACGGATAGGCCACGCGCCAGCCGTGTTTTGCGGCCGCTGCGGCAAACGCGGCAGGATCTGCCTCGGAGCCCATGGCGGCATAGACGGCAACGGTGCGCGGGGCCGCGGGACCCGAGCCGCCCAGCAACTCAACGAGCCGCGCGCATACAGCAGCAGACTTTGCCGCCCGCATATCCAAATCTAGAGCATCGCGCCGGGCAATTACCGCCCGCCGCAACTCGGCCTTATCCATCCCGGCCCCTCTCTCAAACCTACCAAAAAGGGACAGGTTTATTTTGGTAGGTTTTATCTGGTCAAATGTCGAAACCACCACGCAAACCATCGCAAGGGGAGCAGTTCATGGACACCTTCGTGGGTTTTGACGAAGAGTGGGTGTTCGCGGCGGTGTGTCTCGATCCGTAACAGTAACTCGGCAAAATCGGGCCTAGATGTTACAGATTGAGACAAAGGGCCGGCGTCATCCGAAAACGTCTCGATTTGTAACATCTGGAGCCAATATTGTCGCCTAGATGTTACAGATTTAGACAAACTGGTGTGACGGGCTGAGCTGCCCCGCCCAAGCAGCGGCAAAAGTAAAGGTAGATTTTCAGGCATGTCCCAATAATCTACCTTTGCTGTGCGTTAGCCCAGCAGGTCGATGACGTTGAAGCCGGCGTTGCTCTTAGCGATGACGTCTCGGCCGCCAAAGACGCAGGTGGGCGAGACGGCTGCGATGCGCGTCACGTCGGCGCCGAGCGAGCGCAGCTCACCGGGCGTGGCGGCGAGCATCTGGGCGCGGCGCTCCTCGCGTGCATGCGGATCGAGTCCGGCCAGGTAGGTCGTGTTGCGGCGTTTGGTGAGCGCGTACGGCTTCACCGGCGCATCCATGCCGCTCACGCAGCTCACGATAAAGCCCTCAAAGGCGGCCACGTCGGGCTCAAAACCGCCGAGCCATTCGCCTGCGCGCGCCACGCGCTCAATCGAGGGGTCGATTGCCGGGTCGCGGTAGGTGTAGAACGCGGCCTGACGCTCGCCTGCCGCGCGGAATCCGCAGCCGTACGCCCCGCCCTTCACGCGGATCTCGTTCCACAGGTAGTCGTAGGAGAGCGCGTTGGCGGCAACCGCCCAGGCGCCCGTCACGTCGAGCCCCAAGCGACGCGGGTCGCATGCGCTTGCCGCAAAGCAGATGTCGCTGGGGATGACGAAAGCCTCGTGGCGGTCGCACGGCGTCGGCACCACGAGCGCGGCGCGGCCGGCAACAGCACCGTCGCTCGCGCCCAACCCCAGGTCGCCCGCGGCGGCCCAGTACGCGTCAAAGTCCTCATCGCTGCCGGTAAAGCTCGCCAGACAGCCATCAGACACAAAGATGCGGCCTGCCAGCTCGGCAAGCTTGGCGCGCAGATCGTCCAGGCGCTCGTCAAAGTGGTCGAGCAGATCGCGCAGGAACAGGTAGAAGTCCACGCCCGAAAGCTGCTCGCGCACCACGGCCGAAGGCGAGCTGTAGCTCATCGCGCGGCCGAGCGCCGCCGAGTGTCCGTTGTTAATAAAGCCCTGCTCAAGCCCAATGCGAATCTGCGTGAGCACGTCGCGCACGCGGTCGGCTTCGGCATCGAGCAACAGCGTGCTCGACCACACCTCGCGCGGCAGGCTCGCCAGTGCATCGATCTTTTCGGACAGGGCGCCGGCGCTCACCAGCAGGTAGGGGCGCACGCCGTCCACGTCGGGCTGGGTCATGACCTCGGTCGTAAAGCTCAAAAAGCCCAGCTTGCCGGCGATGA
Source organism: Collinsella sp. LCP19S3_A7 (assembly GCF_052121995.1). Lineage (NCBI taxonomy): Bacteria > Bacillati > Actinomycetota > Coriobacteriia > Coriobacteriales > Coriobacteriaceae > Collinsella > Collinsella sp. LCP19S3_A7. Next base: position 33,449 of record NZ_JBQKDE010000010.1, read on the forward strand.
GGTTGTCGAGCTCCTCGGCCGAGTGTTCGCTCGTGGGTAGCTGTTTGAGCAGGCGGCAGAGCAGGGTCACATAGGGCAGGTCCTCAAACGCGACGCAGCTCAGGTCGAAATACTGCATGGCGTAGGCCAAGCGGTTGGTGGGGATGCCGTGGCGCAGGCAGGGGATGGGCGCGGTCGTGTCCACGACCAGCGGCGGCTCGGGGCGCGCCTCGCCAATGTCGGACACGCGCAGGCGTGGCAGCGTGGCCTTGGCCTCGGGCGCGTCATCCGCCTCCTGCGCGGCGCGCAGCGCAGCCGTGCGCTCGACCACATCGGCCAGCTCGGCATCGGTCATGGTATCGCGCTTGGCTGCCAGCTCGGCGGCCTCGGCACTCTCCGCACCCTCGGCGGCATCCACCGGCACCAGCTCGACCAGCGCCATGTGGTCATTCTCCAGCACCAGCTCGCGCAGCAGGTCCTCAAAATAGCTGCCGTCCAGCTCGCCGCGCAGCTCCTCGTACACCGGGCCGTACTTGAGCGCCAGCGTCGCGGCGTCGTCATCGTAGAGCCAGGTGCTCAGCGCGTCGCACGCAATGGCCACGCCGTCGGCGATACCGTAGTCGCGCTGGCGCAGGTCGTATTCGTTGCTGCTGATGATAGCCTCCAGGCGCTCGCGCGGAACGCCGTGCTCGCACAGGTCGCGGCAGGCGTCCTGGAACACGCGGCGCAGCTCGCGCGCCACGCCGGGCTGCGCGTTTTGCAGCATGATGAGCTCGTAGGGCTGCAGGCTCTCGGCCGCGGTGTAGCTCACCACGTTGCCGCCCAGGCCGGCGGCCAGAATGGCCTTCTTAACCGGCGCCTCGTTGGAACCCAGCAGTGCCTCGAACAGGATGTCCGCCGCGATCGTGCGCTTGCGGTCGAGCGCGCTGCCCAGCACAAGACCCAGGCCCACCAGGGCGTTCTCGGGTGTGGTTGCCATCTCGACGCGCTTGTACTCGCAGGTCACGGGCGCCTGCACGACTAGCGGATTGGGCGCCAGCGTGGACGGGTCCTCGCCGGCTGCAACGGCAGCGTCCATGCGGCGGCTCGCGGCACTCGGCTGCGACAGATAGCGCTCGTCCAAAAAGGCCAGTGCACGGTCCACATCCAGGTCGCCGTAGAGCGTGATGTAGGAGTTGGAAGGATTGTAGTGGCGCGCGTGCGTGTCCAGGAACTGCTCGTAGGTGAGCACGGGAATCGCGCGCGGGTCGCCGCCGCTCTCGTGCGCATAGGCGGTGTCGGGATAAAGCGCGGCGTTGACGGCATCGTCCAGCACGCTCATGGGGTCGGACAGCGCGCCCTTCATCTCATTGAAAACCACGCCGTTATAGCGTAGCGTTCCCTCGCGCAGGCTTGCGGAACTGCCGTTGCCCTCGCCCTCGGCGCCCTTCGGCAGGTCCAGCTCGTAGTGCCAGCCCTCCTGCTCAAAAATGGTGGGCTTGGTATAGATGGCCGGGTTGAACACCGCGTCCAGGTACACGTCCATCAGGTTGTACAGATCCTGCTCGTTGGTGGTGGCAACGGGGTAGATGGTTTTGTCGGGGTAGGTCATGGCGTTGAGGAACGTCTGCATGGAGCTCTTGATCAGGTCGACGAACGGCTCCTTGACGGGAAACTTGGCCGATCCGCACAGCACCGAGTGCTCGAGGATATGGAACACGCCGGTGGAATCGGCCGGCGGCGTCTTAAAGCCAATGGCAAAAGCCTTGTTTTCGTCGTCGCACGCCAGGTACAGCAGGCGAGCGCCCGAGGCGGTGTGGCGCAGCACGTAGGCGTCCGAGTCGAGCTCGGGCACGGTCTCGCAGCGCTCGACGGCAAAGCCGTGACAGGTGGTGCCGGGCACCAGCAGCGCGGCGGCAGCGGCGCGCGGGTCGGTTAAGGTGGTGGGCATATGCAGTCTCCTTTGACGCCCCAGCGGGGGCGAATCGAGTCGAATCCTCGTGAGTATACCCATATGGGGCCGCGGCTCTGCGGCGAACTGGAGACGATGCCGGCGGATTGGGCGAAGGCCCTGCGTGACCGCCGCGCGAGCGTGGATATTCGGACACACGAGCGCGGATTTTCGGACCGTCCATCACTCATGCATTTCTCATTTCTCACTCATCTCTAATACGAGAGATAACAGAAAGACGAGAGATGAATATGAGAGATAACTGAGCAGCAAAGAGACAAGAAATCACGGTATTGTCTCAATACTGATTGTTCTACCAGCAAAAACATGTTTAAATGAAACAGATGGTAGATATCTTATCTCTCATCTTTCACTCATCTCTAATACGAGAGATAACAGAGAGACAAGAGATAATTACGAGAGATAACTGAGAGACGAAGGAAATCTATTCGCGGCATTCTCCGCCGGACCGAGCGAAAGGACGTGCAGATGAACGAGAACGAACTGATCGGTCTGCTCGAGTCTTTAAGGCGCATGGGCTCGGACGATCTTAGCGTCGAGGTCAAGGAGAGCGCCACGACGCTTTCTCGCGACGTATGGGAAACGGTTAGCGCATTCGCGAATACCGCCGGCGGAATTATCGTGCTCGGCGTGAGCGAGCGCGCGGGCTTTGTCCCGGTTGAGGACTTTGAGACCGAGAAGGTGCTCAACCAATTTGTCGCAGGCATGGGTGATGCCGGCGGTCGCGGAAAACTGGCCAATCCGCCCAAATACACTATTGAGCGCGTGGAGCTTCGGGGCACCGTGGTTCTCGTTATCACGATTGAGGAGCTCGACCCGTCGAGCAAGCCCTGCTATGTAATAGAACGCGGCGCCCAGGGCGGCAGCTACAAGCGCATTGATGACAAAGACGTGCCACTTTCATCGACCGAGGTTTTGGCACTGTCGTCATACGAGCGGACGAGTCCTAGCGATCGCGATGCAGTGCCCGGCGCGGTTGCAGGCGATCTTGACGAGGCACTGGTCGATCGCACGATAGAGCGTGCTTTCTCGCTGACACCTCGGGCAATGCGCGGCGCGCCGGACAAGAAAACGAAGCTGGAGCGCCTGAATTTCCTCGACTCCCAGGGCAAAGTTACTAAGGCCGGACTCCTGGCTGCGGGTGCCTATCCTCAGCAGTTCTATCCTAAGCTCTTTATCGATGTGGCGGTCTATGCCGGAACGCAGAAGGGCGCGGCGGGGTCGTTGAGGTTCATGGACCGTACGATCTGCGAGGGAACGTTGGGCGAAATGATCTCGGATGCCGTCGCGGCAGTCGCCAAGAATTTGCGGCGAACCTCGACGATCCAAGGCGTCTCGCGTGTCGACTCGCTGGAGATTCCCGAGGAGGTCCTGCGCGAGGCAATCGCCAACGCCGTAATCCACCGAGAATACGGGGATCGGTTCTGTGGACAATCGATTGCCGTCGACGTCTTTGACGATCGTGTCGAGGTGACGAATCCTGGCGGCCTATACGGAGGAAAGACTCGCGAGAACTTGTTTGACGGCAGCTCCCGGTGCCGCAACGCGACGCTCATGAAACTCATGTCGATTGTTCCGCTGCCGGATGGCGCAGGTTCGCCGGCTGAGGGCAATGGCTCGGGCATTCCGATGATGATCGACGCCATGTGTGCTCATGGTTTGGCCGAGCCCCTGTTCTGCCCGGGATTCGATCGGTTCAAAGTGGTTCTCTATCGCTCAAAGGTCGAGCCGGTCGACCACGGCGGTGACTTAATTGTGGCGGCACTTAAGCGTTGCGGTGAGCTGGGTACGCGCGAGTTGGCGGAGCACACAGGGCTCACAATTTCCCAGGTTAGGTCGCGCGTCAACACACTCATTGCTCAAGGCGAGCTTGAGCCCACAGCGCCGGCGACGAGTCGCAACCGCAAGTATCGACTGTCGGAGCGTGCGGAATAAATGCGCCAGCGGACGAGGTGACCCAATAATCGACTCTCGATTGGCGCCCGCTAAGGTAAGGCGGTTGTTGCCCAGTCGACGGCGAAGTTAAAAATCCGGCTTACGCTGGCATAGTCCCGAACCCATCCATCAAGAACAGCCTAAGAACCAGCTTGATGGCATATCCCGGTTTGACTTCTGCCGCGTCAAAGACGTGGCGCTCGGCGAGCTCGCTGCAGTATGCGTAGATATCGCGGATAAGGTCCGCGCCCGAAAGCGTAAACATGTAGCCCGCGTCCGAAAGCGCATTGGGCGCGGCGGGCAACTTGGCCATGTGGCAGAACGTCTGCAGGTCGGGCGCCATAACATTCTGGTAGTCGAGGTGGCCGCTGGCATCCTGTGCGGCAAGCTCCAATTGGCGCACAGAATCCAGCGCCGCCGCTAACACAAAGCTCGGCGTAGGCGCATTGACGTCCTGAGTGGTCGCCACAAGCCTGCCCGCCGCCTGCGTGACAAGCCAAGCGACCTCGCGCTGGCAGCGCACGGCCTTGCGCGTAACCGGCTTGATGGACGAAGAAGAAACGCTTCCCTTAGGCGGATTCGAAGCAGCCACAAAACCCTCCCATGAACAATCCGGCCCAATAAGCCCGGATGAAACACGTGCTACATCAGTATACAGGGGAGTGGGATGGAAAAAACGGAGTCGACAGCGTGAACTGCCGGCTCCGGATTGCTTGCCTTAGAGGCCATACACTTCGACCATAGCTTCACCAATACGGTGGGGCACGCCGGTGACGAGTGCGTTGCCCATGCAGAAGGCTCGATGGCCGTCAGTCATGCCCGTATCGGTCCAGCCTTTCGGGAATCCCTGAAGCTGATCGAGCTCGTCGGGAACAAGACGGCGGAAACGGCCATCGGGACATTCGATGACGTGCTTGAAGCGGCTCGCTCCCGTGCCGCCTTCTCCTGTGAGGATGGTGCGGCTCGGCTTGTCGGTGGCATCCGGGAAGCTCATGGCTCCCTCGGAATACGTGTACGTAAAGCCTGTCTTCTTGTTAGTGCGCTCTTCGCGCTTGCTGCCCTTAAGGTAGCGCCAGTCGGGAAGCTTTTCGTCGGAGATGTAGAACTGCTCCGGGACATCAGCCTCGTCGACAAGCACGTCGCCAAGCACGTGGCGCTCACCGTGATAGTCTTCGGCAAAGGCGCAGGTCAGAACATGACAGCCCTGCATGACGCCGGCATTCTTGAATTGAGAGGTCTTTTGGCCGACGCCAAAACGAGTTGAGTTCTCGTAGGGGTCGGGTAAAACGTCGAGCTCGGACATCTCGTCGGGATAGATGGCGGGGAAGGCTTTAGCCATGACGCCGTTGTGCATGCGATCAACGAGATCAACCCTGCCAGCGTCCTTTTCGCAGAAGATATAAACACGCTTGCGACGCTGGGGGAAACCGTATTCGGCAGAGTTGACCACGCGCCATTCGACCGTGTAGTCGAGGTCGGCAAGACAGCTTAGGATAATGGCGAAGTCGCGACCGCGTTGAGACGCGGGCGATTTGAGCAGGCGGTCGACGTTTTCGAAGAGGCCGAACTTGGGTTCCTTCATCTCGAGGAAGTGATAGATGTCCCACCAGAGGACACCCTTCTTGCCCTCGATGCCGTGCGCCTGATTGAGAGGACGCGCGACAGAGTAGTCTTGGCAGGGAAAGCCACCGACGACCATTTGCACATCGGGGATTTTAATTTCGCCGGCTTCAGCCTGCTCCAAGACCTTATTGATATCTTCGTTGACAACGGAATCTTCGCCAAAGCGGTCCATGTAACAACGTGCCGCAAACTGACGCGCCTTGGTTCCGGGCGGTTCCCACTGATTTGCCCAAATGGTGCGGAAGGGGCCGGCCGGTTTCATATAGAAATTGGGATAACGAGGGTCGGCATAGCCTTCGAGGCCCAGACGAAATCCGCCGACGCCAGCAAAAAGCTCGGCGATTTTGACCTCTGACATACTCACTCCCCCAAATCGCTGCAAATGCAAAGATCAAGGGTACAGAAATCGGGTTGCAAATGGACGATCCCCAGGGGATCTTCACGGTATAACCCGAATTTACAGTAGCATACATATTAGATCGTGTCTTATTTCGAGAGGATTTGCCATGTCCAAGAAGCACCTCGATTTCAAGCGCATGCTTGACGATACTGATTTTTCTGACCCCTCAAGCATCGAGCGCTATGCTGCCAATCTCGACGGGATGACGTTTCGCGATATTCTTGAGCTTGGCATTGCTCCGGAGGGGGAGAGCGCGCCCAAGGACTTTGGGTCTAAGAAGTACAAGGGCGGTATGGGAACCCTGATCGAGGAGCGTTACTTTGGCTACAAGGCCAACAGCGACGACCGGCCGGACTTTCCCGAGGCCGGTGTCGAGCTCAAGGCAACGTGTTTTGACGTACTTAAAGACGGTCGTAAATCTGCCGGTGAACGTCTTGTCTTGACGATGATTCCCTACGACCGTCCCGTTTCGCTCGACTACGACAGCTCGCATCTCAAGACCAAGCTCAGCAATATCCTGCTGATTTACTACGGCCGCGATCGCTCTATCGACAAATACGACCAGCGCATTGAGCGTGCGGTCATGGTTCGACTGCCCGAAGAGGATATGAAAATCATTCGCGCCGACTACGAGAAGATCATTTCTTATATTCAGGATGGCCGTGCGGACGAGCTTTCAGAAGGCATGACGACTTATCTGGGTGCTTGCACGAAGGGCGCAACTGAGGCCACGATGTGGGCGGACCAGTATTATGAGTACTTCAATACCGATACGGGTGAGATTGAGCACCATCGCGCAAAGCGTCGCGCCTTTTCCCTCAAGCGCTCGTATATGGACTATGTGCTCCACACTTATGTCCTCGGTGCTCCGCGAGTCGGGGAGAGCATTGTTCAGGACGATGGCAAGTCTATCGATTTCGAAAGTTACGTAACTGGACTTATCGAGCAACACTATGGCGAAACTGATCGCCAGATTGCGGAGCAATACGGGTTGGAGTACACGGGCAATAAGGCGCAGTGGACAACGCTCGTCTATCGTATGCTCGGAATCAAGAACAATGCTGCCGAGGAATTCGTCAAGGCAGGCATATCCGTCCGAACCGTTCGAGTTAACAACAGGGGGCACATCGAACAGGCTATGTCGTTCCCACCGTTTGAGTTCAAGCGTTTGATCGAGGAAGACTGGGAGACGTCGCCTTTTCATGCGTGCCTTGAGACCAATCGCTTCTTCTTCGTTGTGTTTCGCGAGGACCACGATGGCGTGCTGCGTCTCGACCGTTGTTTGTTCTGGGCGATGGGAGAAAACGAAATCGAAGGCCCTGCGAAAGCTTGTTGGGATGAGACGCGAAAGGTTATACGTGAGGGCATTGAGCTCAATCCGTATCGGGATGCGAGCGGAAAGCTCAAAGTGACTAACAATCTGCCCGGTATGGCGGACAATCCAATTGTTCACGTTCGTCCGCATACGTCAAAAGCGGCTTACAAGTTTGCCGATGGAACAGAGGTCGGTGACATCGCAAGGAATGCTTACGAACTGCCCGACGGGCGTTGGATGACGAAGCAATCGTTCTGGTTCAACAAGGGCTACCTGGAGCATATTCTGGGGCTGTAGCGTTTCGAGATTATTTAACAATCAGCCCCTGCTCCTTGATACCTCGATGTCGTCTCTACAAATAAACCCCCTCACCGAGCTTCTTGTGGAACTCGGCGTGATGGTCGCGTGCCCAGGTAAAGAGTGCCTGGTCAAAATTGGTACGCGTGGCCGGGGCGCCAAAGACGCCGGCAACTTCGACGCGCACAAACTCCAGTGCCGGCAGCTTGTTGATGGCAGTGAGGGCAAACGGGGACGTGGGTTCTTCGAACAGATAGCGGCTGCCTTGCAGCGCGCCGCAACTGGTGCACGTGTTGCCGAGCGATGGGGCTTTGGAGGCTCGCGCGCCTACGGGCTTGTAGCCACAGCGCTTAGAAAGATAGTCGCGGATCTCGCCCGGCACGCAGCCAAGAGCGGGAACAATGGCGAGCGCGTTGGCATTGGTCGTGTCGATGGCAATGTGCCCGGCCTTGTTGGGTGCGTGCGCGATGGCGATGCCCTCGCCGTCATCGGTTCGATAGGGAATGCCGAAGGCCGCGACCGAGGTCTCTTTGTGGCATTTCCAGCATTCGCGCTTGCCCAGTACTAGATATATATACGGCGCAGAGGGGTCGGATCGGTCAACACCGGGCAGCCACTCGGCAAAGGGCTCGGGGTTGACGCCGCTGGGTACATACCAGATCTTCTTGGTCCGGTCCCATTTGGCGCCCAGCGCCTTGGCTTCTTCTTTGCGCGAAAAGGGAACATCGAGCTCGGTGCGCATGGTGGCTCCTTGGTGCTGCAGGTGTAAGTGGCTCAAGGATACCGCAGGGTGTGGACGTTGTGGCGTTTTGCAGAGAAGCCGCGGTGCGGACTGGTTGGTTACGCCTTGGATAAACTGGCAAGTAGATGGTCGGCTTTTGGCCAGTTGAGCGGCAACCTTGCCAAAAGCTTGACGGATTGCGGTTTGGGCATCGTCGAATGAACACTTTGGCGCACCTCGGCGAAAAAACCGCCGGTCGTTTGTCGGAAACTTAGCAGAACCGCCAGCCGCCGCCGGCGTGCGTGCTATCTTCGCGCCATGAGGTACTTTATCGTTTCACATAACGCCGCATTGGCGCTGTTGGCGCACATGCCGAACCCTCGCTTTGGGGATTCGGAGCCAGAGGTCGTGTCGATTGCAGGTGCCTGTGCGCTCTTGGACCAAGAAGCGCAGGAGGTTATCGATCGCTATGACCTGGGGATCGAAACGCTGGATTTGCTGGTGCCGTCGCGCGCCGGCCGTCGGCAGAGCAAGCATGTTAAGACGCATCTGTGCACCAACGAGCTCCCGGCGGGTTCGTTTATCTCGCTGGGCCACTGGATGGGCGACCTTGATGCGTATGTGTGCTCTCCCGAGCTGGCGTTTTTGCAGGCTGTGCACGATGGCGATATGGCAGCGGCCGTCTATGCCGGCTATGCGATGACATCGGATTACCGGCTGGATAACCTTGCTCCCGGTGGGGTAACAGGCAGGGATGCGGGCATGCGCGATAGCAGGCTCACGACTAAGGAGCTCATCGCGGCGTATATCGAGAAGTCACCCAAGGTGAGGGGTATCGCGAAGGCAAAGGCACTGCTTGCATATGTGATCGAGGGGTCGCGCTCTCCGAGGGAGTCGGGGCTCTGCATGTTTATGTCGCTGCCTGCGCGCTACGGCGGGTATGCATTGGGCAAGGCCGACCTTAACAAGAAGGTCTTCATTCGCGATGGATACAATGACGGACGTGATCACAAGCTTCGCGTGTTGGAGCGCACACCCGACATAACGCTTACGGCTAAAGTCGAGGTGGGCATGGATAAAGTAAAGGCCGGGCTGCTGCCAGAGGTGCTGACCGCGATGGTCGATTACGATAGCGATGCCATTCATGACGGACGCGAGAAGATTTACAAGGATGCTGAGCGCCGCAACGAGTTGGAGCTGTTAAGCGGCGTGGCACACTTCACCGTGACGACTGAGCAGGCAAATGACTACGACAAGCTCATCCGGCTGTGCGAACGCATCCGACGGAAGCTGCACCGGAACAAGCGACCCATTTTTAACAAGCCCATGAGCGAGGAGCAGCGATACTTTGCCCTCAAGCGCGTCGAAGCGAAGCGGTTTAAGCTTTGGCAGGCCGTAATCGAGGCGCGTCAACATTGGTAGGGGCGGTTGCTGGGCATGGGACCAAGGGCCTCATTGTCAGGTCTAATACTTTTCCCGAGAAGTGAACGAGTCAAAACGGACCCCCGAAACATCGACACTTTTGGTGGCTTATTTCCTGCGGTTTTATCATTGGAATCCTGCGGTTTTGGCTGTAAAAAGTGTGGATGCTTCGGGGGTCCAAATAAGGTCGTTCACTTCTCGGGAAAAGTATTAGACCTGATTATGGGAAGGTTGTCCGGATGTGGCCGCGAGGCTTGCGAAGGCCAGATCGGGGCAGTCGCCAAGGCTGTTTGGGTAATTTTGGGGCTGGTTGGGGCAGTCGCCGGGGTTGTCTGGGCGACTTTGGGTGTGGCAGGGGTAATTGCCGGCGATACCGAAGCAACTTGGGGTCTGCCGGGATGATTACCGGTTATGTAGAGGCGGTATCAGCCTCGATTGGGATGGTTATTGGAGCTGCCGAAGCGGTTTTGGGTGCCACGGCGCCCTTTTGGCTTAGCACATAAAACAAAACAGCCCAGAGGCATAGCCTCTGGGCTGCGAACATTTGGTGGGCGTTAGAAGATTTGAACTTCTGACCTCTTCCGTGTCAGGGAAGCGCTCTCCCCCTGAGCTAAACGCCCGATCAAGGGTGCGCAAGTGCGCAAGGGATAATATAACGGAGCTTGAACTCGGTGGCAAGAATATTTTTTAAAATCGCTAACGTTGTGGAATCAAAGGGCTTTGTCGCGCCCATTTTAAAAGAGCTCGCTGCCGCGATTTGGCTGTCGCATAATGCAAAGCCGTTGCGATGCCGAACCATGGAAGAGACGTCTGCGGAATTGTCCTACCGATAAGCGGACAAGCCCCCAGCTGGAGCCTTCGCCGTGGTAAGGTAAGCCGAATTGTTTCCAGGCTGTTTCGGGGGAGCGGGATGAGCAAAGAGCGTGTCGAGCAGGTCGAAGGCGCAGGGACTTCGGTGCCGATGACCGATATATCGAACATTGATGTGCCCGAGGGCACCGATGAGCTCAGCCGCAGCACCCGCCGTGCATGGCGCGACCGCCTCAACGACGCCCAGACGCGTAAGATGATCGTGGGCATGTTGGCTACGCTCGTGGGCGGCTCGTTTTGGGGCTTCTCGGGCACCAGCGCGAGTTTTTTGTTCGATACCTACCATGTCGATACGCTGTGGCTTATGAGCATACGACAGATTCTCGCCGGCCTGCTCTTTATGGCTGTGGTTGTCACGCGCGACCGCGCACGCCTGGTTAAGCTTTGGACGACGCCGGCCGACCGCAAGCAGCTGTTGCTCTTTACCGCCTTTGGCCTGCTGTTCAACCAGTTTTGCTATCTTTCGGCCGTGCGCCTGACCAACGCCGGAACCGCGACGGTCCTTCAGTGCCTGCAGCTGGTCATCATCATGGGATATACCTGCATCACCGATCGCCGCAAACCGCGCATGCGCGAGGTTATCGGTATTGGCCTGGCCCTTGGCGGCACGTTTTTGATCGCCACCGGCGGCGACCCCACGAGCCTGAGCATCTCGCCGCTCGGTCTGGTGGCGGGTCTTATGTGCGCGGTGAGCGCCACCTGCATGGCGGTGATTCCCGCCAAAATTCTGCCAGAATACGGCAGCCCCATCGTTACGGGCTCAGCCATGCTCACGGCTGGTATCGTCACCTGCACTATCGTGCAGCCTTGGGTCCATATGCCGGCGCTCGATGCCGCCGGCGTCGAGGCGCTCGCGGTGTTTGTGGTCGTGGGCTCGTTTTTGGCGTACATGCTCTATATGCAGGGCGTCAAGGACATCGGCTCGGTGCGCGCGAGCCTCATCGGGACCGTGGAGCCGGTCTCGGCAACCATTACCAGCGCCGTTATGCTGGGCACGGTATTTTTGCCGACCGACCTTATCGGCTTTGCCATGATTATCGTAATGATGTTTTTAACGGTGTAGTCGACGCAGCGGCTGATACAAGTTAAAAACTGAATAGGGATTCGCGCATGTTGCGTGTAATCAGGACGCATGTCTGGAGTTTAGCTGCGCGCGTTCAATATGACATAAACTGATAACGTTTATCGACTTTTGTATTGCGAGGATTTCTCTATGGCTGGAAATCATTTTAAGGGTAGCGGAGACGGCCGTCCGGCGGTCCCGCCGCGTTCTAATGGGGCGGGAAGGCCCGACGCTCCGGGCGGCATTGGCCAGAACGGCGCCGGCAATCGCACGTCTCCGGGCGAGACGGCGATGTTTACCGCTCTGTATGAGCAATCTCAGAAGGCAAAAAAGGCCGCCCGCGCAAACGGTCAGGCCGCTGCGACCGGGGCTACCCCCGCAGTGCCGCCGCGCGAGGTCTCCGCAAATCCCGCGGGCAATGCGGGCAGCGCCAATGCTGCCGGCAACGCCTCGTCGTCCAAGGATGTAGGAATCACGGGCAACTTGGGCACGATTTACACGGGAGCTTCCGAGACCGGCACGTTTGCCCGTCTGGACGATAGCGGTGCCGAGTTTGTGGGCTCGGGTTCCAAAGAAGACTATTACGATTTTGGCCTGAACTACGGCGGCGGCACTTCGTCGAGCACGACGTCGGACGGGTTGGTCCGTCATCGTCATCGCAAGGGCGAGAACAAGAACCGTTATGCCGCCACAGCGGTCGTTGCTGTCGTCGCGGTTGTCCTCGTTGCACTTGGCGTGAGCGGCTTCATGTTCTTTAACTCGGCAAAGACCGTGAAGGCCCAGGCAAAGGAGGCCGTGGGTATCGTCGCAGACCTTAAGGGTAAGGTCACGTCGGGCGATTTTTCGACCTTGCCCGACGATACGAAGAAGATCAACGACCTTTGCAGCAGCATGAAGGCGGAGACCTCGAGCCCGCTGTGGACGATGGCCTCGTTTGTCCCGGTGTACGGCAGCGACATCAATGCCGTCCGCACCATGGTCGACGCTCTGTCCGATGTTTCGAGCGGCGCGCTGGTCCCCATGGCCGATAATCTCGCTCAGGCAACGCCCGGCAAGCTGTTCCAGGACGGAACAATCAACGTGTCCGCGCTGCAGGCGGTCGCCGATTCGCTCTCCGATAGCTCGAGGGCGTTCAAGAGCGCCAATGAAAAGATTCAGGGTATTGGCGATACGCATATCGCCCAGGTGACCGAGCTGGTCGATAAGGCAAAGGACGGCTTTGCCACCCTCAACGGCGCGGTTGACGCGGCGGAGAAGGTCGCCCCCGTCCTTCCCCAGATGCTCGGCGCCAACGGTCAGACGCGCAACTATCTTGTGTATGCCATGAACAACGTCGAGATTCGTGCTTGCGGCGGTTTTGGTGGTTCGCAGGGCCTGATTTCGGTCACCGACGGCCAGATGTCGATCGGTGACTTTGTTCCACGTATTGCGCGTAGCAAAGACGAGGCGGTTGAGAGCGTCGACGAAGAGGACGAGGCACTGTTTGGTGACCACAGTAACCTGTACAACTCTGGTAACGCGTATTCGCCCGATTGGCCCCGCAACTCGCAGCGTGTCGCCGCGCTGTGGAAGTCCCAGTATGGGCAGGACGTTGATGGCGTCGTCGGCATCGATCCGGTGTTCTTGCAGTACCTGCTGGGCCTTGTCGGTAATGTCTCGCTGCCTGATGGTACGGTCGTCGACGGTACCAACGCAGCGAAGGTTCTCATGCACGATGTGTACTGGAACTATCCGGTCGAGGAGTCGGACGGCATCTTTGCATCCGTCGCCAGCGCTGCCTTCGACAAGATTCTCGGTGGCATCGGTGACGTCGACGTTACGAAGCTTGTCGGTGCATTCGAGCGCGGTGCCGAAGAGGGCCGTCTGATTGCTTGGATGAGAAACAATGATGAGCAGAATGCCATCAAGGAGACGGGCATTGACGCTTCGCTGCCCGATCCGGATGATCCGAGTGCCGATCCCGTTGCCGGCGTTTACTTTAACAACCTGAGCTTCTCCAAGCTCGATTGGTATCTGAACGCCGATACGCAGATTGGCCAGGGCATCAAGAACGGCGACGGCACGTGCTCGTATCGCATCACCGTTACCCTGACGAACATCATGACGCAGGAGGAGGCAGGCAAGCTGCCCGACTACGTCGCGGCGAGCGCGCCCGACGCCGCGCGCGACGACGAGCGTCTGTATGTCTCACTGTTTGCCCCGACGGGCGGCAACATCAGTGGCCTTACGGTTGAGGGCACCCAGTTTGGTCTTGGCGCCGCTACGTGGCATGGAATCCCCTTCTATTCGGGCACCGTTGACCTGCATGCTGGCGAGACGACGACGATCACGTATACGCTGACCACGTCGGCCGAGGCGGGGGACAAGCCGCTTGCGCTGCGTCAGACTCCTACATGCCAGGCGGCTCGCGATAACGCGTCGGCGTAGGGTTTTTCTGGTAGCGCAGATAATCGAGTACCATTTTGGGGCGGACAGGCAATCTGTTCGCCCCTATTTTGTAAGGAGATCGCATGAAGTACTTTGGCACCGACGGATTTCGCGGCGAGGCCAACGTTGGGCTGACCGTGGAGCACGCGTACAAGATCGGCCGCTTTGTGGGCTGGTATTACGGCGCCAGGCGCGGGGCCAAGGCGCGCGTGATCGTGGGTAAGGACACGCGTCGCTCGAGCTATATGTTCGAGGCGGCGCTGGTGAGCGGTCTGGTTGCGAGCGGCGCAGACGCCTATATGCTGCATGTGATTCCTACGCCGGGCGTGGCGCACCAGACCGTGGAGGGCTGCTTCGATTGCGGCATCATGATCAGTGCGAGCCACAATCCGTTTTGCGATAACGGCATTAAGCTCGTCAACAGCGACGGCTTTAAGATGGACGAGGACGTGCTGGAGCTCATCGAGGACTACATCGATGGCAAGAGCGAGGTGCCACTGGCCACGGGCAACCACATTGGCGCCACGGTTGACTACATGCAGGGCCGCAACCGCTACATTGCCTCGCTCATTGCAAGCGCGAACTTTTCGCTGCAGGGCGTCAAGATTGGCATTGACTGCGCCAACGGCTCGGCGTCCTCTGTCGCCAAGCCGGTGTTCGATGCGCTCGGCGCCGATGTGCGCGTGATTAACGCCGCACCCGACGGCTTTAACATTAACGTCGACTGCGGCTCTACGCATATGGAGCGCCTGCAGCGCCATGTGGTGGAGCAAGGCTTGGACGTGGGCTTTGCCTACGACGGCGATGCCGATCGCTGCCTGGCCGTGGACGAGCGCGGCCGCGTGGTCGACGGCGACCAGATTCTGTACGTGTGCGGCGTGTATCTTAACAAGCACGGGCGCCTCTCGGGCGGTACCGTGGTGCCGACGATCGCCAGCAACTTTGGCCTGATTAAGTCGCTGGAGCTTGCCGGCCTGAGTGCCGTGACCAGCGGCGTGGGCGACCGCCACGTGTATGCCAAGATGCGCGAGGGCGGCTACAGCCTGGGTGGCGAGCAGACGGGCCATACGATCTTTGGCGATATCGAGCGTACGGGCGACGGCATAATGACCTCGCTGCGTGTGATGGAAGTGATTCGTGCCGAGCGCGAGACGCTTTCGCAGCTCGCGGTGCCGTGTAAGCTGCTGCCGCAGGCGCAGGTTGCCGTACGCGTGGCGGACAAGGATGCTGCGCTGGGCAACATGGGCGTGCAGGCCGCCATTGCCGAGGCCGAGGCGTCGCTGGCGGGCGAGGGCCGCGTGCTGGTGCGCAAGAGCGGAACCGAGTCGGTGATTCGCGTTTTGGCCGAGGCCCCCGACCAAGACGCCGCCGACGCCGCCATGAAGCGCATCGCCGCCGCGCTGGAGGCTCTGTAGTTACGCGGTTTTACCAAACCGCGTAACCGCTCGACGCTACAAACGGCCCCAAGCGGCAATCTGGCGTTCAATTTCAAGGGCGCGACCAGAAGGTCAGCGCCCTTTCATTTCACGTCACCTTGCTCGCTTGGGGCCGTTTTCGCTGACGTTGCCAAGACATCGACGTCAACATGGTTGGCGTTGGCGATGGCGTGCTGGTCAATCCTTACAGCTGGTACAGCGTGGTGAACTTGTCCTGCAGGTAGCTGCAGTAGTAGCGGGCATCGAATGCCATACCGCACGCGCCCTTGATGAGCTCCGGCGCGTCCTTGGCGCGGCCCCACTGCCAAATGTGCTCGCCCAGCCAAGCGCGGACGGGTGCCAGGTCGCCGCTCGCACAGGCGCCGTTAAGGTCGACACCGTCGCGGCACATGGCCGGCACAAACATGGCATCGTAGGCGCTGCCCAGCGCATACGTGGGGAAGTAGCCAAACGAGCCGCCGCTCCAGTGCGTATCCTGCAGGCAGCCGCGCGTGTCGTCGGGAACAGGAATGCCCAGGTACTCGTCCATAAAGCGATTCCAAAGCGCGGGGATGTCCTTTGCCGTGGCCTCGCCGGCAAACAGCATGCGCTCAATCTCGTAGCGCACCATAATATGCAGCGGGTAGGTGAGCTCGTCAGCCTCGGTACGGATCAGCGACGGCTGAGCGATGTTCACGGCGTGGTAGAGCGTGTCCTCGTCCACGTTGCCGTAGACCTCGGGCGCGTGACGGCGCAGCACTTCGAGCAGCGGGCCCATAAAAGCGCGACTGCGGCCTACGGTGTTCTCGAAAAAGCGGCTCTGGCTCTCGTGAATGCCCATGGAGGTGCCGCCCTCCAGACACGTGCGCGCGTAAGCGGGGTTCACGCCCAGCTCGTACATGGCGTGCCCCGCCTCGTGGATGATGCTATAGACGTTGGAGATGCAGTCGTTCTCGTAGATGTGCGTGGCGATGCGCGCATCGCCCACCGAGAAGCCCTCGCTAAACGGGTGCTCGGTAAAGGCGAGCGTGGTGTCGTCCAGGTTAAGGCCGACGAGCTTCATCAGGTCGAAGCTCATGGCGCGCTGGGCGGCCTCGGGCACATGCGCGTGCAAAAAGTCGGCAGTAGGCTGCTGCCCGCGCTCGCCGATGGCGTGAACGAGCGGCACGACGGTGGCCTTGACCTCGTCACAAAACTTATCGAAGCTCTTGGCGGAAAGGCCGCGTTCGTACTGGTCGAGCCAAACATCGTATGGGTCGCGCTTGGGGTCCATGAGCTGGGCCTGATGCTTGAGCTGGGCGACGATTCTATCCACGTAGGGCTCAAAGCTCGCCCAGTCGTTGGCCGTCTTGGCCTTGTGCCACACGGCGTCGGCCTCGCAGGTGAGCCTGGTCCAGGCCTCGGCTTCTTCGGTGGGAATGGCGCTTGCCTCGCGCTGGTCGCGGCCGAGCACACGGATCTCGTCGAGCAGCTGCGGGTCGTCGATCTTGCCGCCGGCGACGGTCTCGTGTGCCAGCGAGCCTACAAGCTCGACGGACTTTTTGCTGGTCAGGAGCTTGTGATGTTCGCCGGCAAGGGTGCCCATAGCATCGGCGCGGGCCGCAGCGCCGTTGGCGGGGGCAATCGTCGCGCCATCGAACTCGGCAATCTTGAGCAGGTACTCGCGGGTCCATAGTTTGCCTTCGAGCTTGCGGAGCTTCTTGATGCCCTTGCCCGCCTTGGCGTTCTTAGAGGCCTTGGCCACGGCGGCCTTGGCTTTCTTATCGAGTTTCTTTCCCATACCTATATCCTTGATCTCGCAGACCGGACGCCACGGGTGGGCGTGCGGCCAGTTTGCACAGCTACCTGCCTTGTACCCAGTGCGAACAAAACGGAACGCGGCGATATGCTCGCAGAATGTGTTATCCTATAGCCCAATGCGTTGACGGAGAGGGTTTTGCCCGCCGCGTCGCCGGCAAGAGAGGGAAGGTCATGGGCTGCAAGCCTTCCTGCGGTGGCAAGGGCCAAGCGTTCACTCCCGAGCAGCAACCTCAACGGGCGCGCGGCCAGCGGCGGCGAAGCCCCAGTAGGGAAGCCGTGAGCCTCGCGATAAGGGGCATAGAGTGGGCACGGCGGGCCAGACATCCGCCGGGTCAAACAAGGTGGTACCGCGGAATTCAACCGTCCTTGGGCAATGCACATGCCCGAGGACGGTTTTTTGTTACCGAACCGGGCCGCGTTTTTGCAACGCCAGACGGCGGCAGTCGTCCTGGCGAGCGGGGAACGCGAGAGACGAAAGGGAAGACATGAGTCTGATTGATGATCTGGTCAAACTCGAGGAAGAGGCCAAGGAGCTCGTCGCAGGCGCCGACGACGCCGCCAAGCTCGAGGCTGCGCGCGTTGAGCTGCTCGGCCGCAAGGGTCGTATTACCGGCCTGATGCGCATGATGGGCAAGCTCGCCCCCGAGGATCGCCCCGTGATGGGCAAGCGCGCCAACGAGATGCGCCAGCTGATCGAGGGCATGCTCGACGAGCGCACCACCGAGATGAAGGCCGCCGCCCTCAAGCACGCACTGGAGCACGAGGCCGTCGACATCACGCTGCCGGGCATCCGTCCGCAGATCGGCCATCAGCACCTGATCAAGCAGATTATCGAGGAGGCCGAGGACATCTTTAGCGGTATCGGCTACACCGTCGAGTCCGGTCCCATGGTCGACACCTCCTACTACAACTTCACCGCGCTCAACGCCCCCATGGATCACCCGAGCCGCTCGGCCCGCGACACCTTCTATGTGGTCGACAACAACCCCGGCAGCGTCGCGCACCCCGAGGCGCATGCCCACGGCGAGTCCGACGTGCTGCTGCGCACCCAGACCTCGGGCGTGCAGATTCACACCATGGAGTCGCAGAAGCCGCCCATCTACATGATCTGCCCGGGCACCGTCTACCGTCCCGACACGGCCGACGCCTGTCACCTGCCGCAGTTCAACCAGATCGAGGGCCTGGTCGTCGACGAGGGCATCACCTTTGGCGATCTTAAGGGCACGCTCGACTACTTTGTTAAGTGCATGTTTGGCGAGGACCGCAAGACGCGTTACCGCCCGCATTTCTTCCCCTTCACCGAGCCTTCCTGCGAGGTGGACGTGAGCTGCCACGTCTGCGGCGGCAAGGGCTGCAACTTCTGCAAACACAGCGGCTGGATCGAGATCTTGGGCTGCGGCATGGTCGACCCCAACGTCCTGATCAACTGCGGCATCGACCCCGAGAAGTACACCGGCTTCGCCTTTGGCATTGGCGCCGAGCGCGTCGCTGCCCTGCGCTACGACCTGCCCGACCTCAGAACGCTCATGACAGGCGATATGCGTTTCCTGAATCAGTTTTAAGTTGACCTGTCCCGGCGGCTTCCCGAGCCACCGCACCTTGCCCCTCAAACCGTCGCTTGCGTACCCAAGTACGCGGCGCTCCTCTTTCGGGGCGATCTGCGGCACCTCGGAAACCCGTCTCCGTAGCTGGAGTTTTCCGTCTGTTTATTGCAGACGTTACAGATGAAAGGAGACCAGTTAGATGCGCGTTTCTTACGACTGGCTCAAGACCATGATCGATATTCCGGAGGATCCCAAGACCCTTTCGGACGAATATATCCGTACCGGCACCGAGGTCGAGTCGATCGACACCGTGGGAGAATCCTTCGACCACGTGGTGACTGCCAAGGTGCTCACCAAGACCCCGCACCCCGATAGCGACCATATGTATGTGTGCTCGGTCGACGTGGGTGACAAGAACCTCGACGCCGACGGCAACCCCGCCCCGCTGCAGATCGTCTGCGGCGCGCAGAACTTTGAGGCCGGCGACCACATCGTCACGGCAATGATCGGCGCCGTGCTTCCCGGTGACGTCAAGATCAAGAAGAGCAAGCTTCGCGGCGTCGTGTCCATGGGCATGAACTGCTCCGCGCGCGAGCTCGGCCTGGGCGGCGACCACTCCGGCATCATGATCCTGCCCGAGGATACGCCCTGCGGCATGCCGTTTGCCGAGTACGTGGGCTCGAGTGATACCGTGCTCGACTGCGAGATCACGCCCAACCGCCCCGACTGCCTGTCTATGATCGGCATGGCCCGTGAGACCGGTGCCATCTTCGACCGCGATTTCCACGTTGAGCTGCCCGCCATCAAGGCGGAGACCGGCCGCGCGACCGACGACGAGCTTTCGGTCGAGATCGCCGACGAGGGCCTGTGCGACCGCTATGTCGCCCGCATCGTGCGCAACGTGAAGGTCGGCCCCTCGCCTGACTGGATGGTCAAGCGCCTTAACGCCCTGGGCGTGCGCCCGCACAACAACATTGTCGACATCACCAACTATGTGATGATGCTCACCGGTCAGCCGCTGCACGCTTTTGACCTGGACACCTTTGC
This sequence comes from Collinsella sp. LCP19S3_A7, assembly GCF_052121995.1. Classification (NCBI taxonomy): domain Bacteria; kingdom Bacillati; phylum Actinomycetota; class Coriobacteriia; order Coriobacteriales; family Coriobacteriaceae; genus Collinsella; species Collinsella sp. LCP19S3_A7. The sequence goes on from NZ_JBQKDE010000010.1 coordinate 53,258, forward strand.
CGAGCGCGAGGGCAGGCGCCGCGTGGTGGTTCGCGCCGCCCAGCAGGACGAGAAGTTCACGACCCTCGACGGCGAGGAGCGCACGCTCGATGCCGGCATGGGCCTTATCACCGACGGCGAGCGCCCCGTGGCGCTGGCCGGCGTTATGGGCGGCATGGATTCCGAGATCGAGGACGACACCGTCGACGTGATGCTCGAGAGCGCCTGCTTCGACGCCGGTCGCACCTCGCACACCAGCCGCGACCTGTCGTTGATCTCCGACGCCTCCATCCGCTTTGAGCGCCAGGTTGATGAGACCGGCTGCGTGGATGTGGCCAATGTTGCCTGCGCGCTCATCGAGGAGATTGCCGGCGGCGAGGTCGCTCCCGGCTACGTGGATGTGTTCCCCGCGCCCAAGACCATCGACAGCATTAAGCTGCGTTTGGCCCGCGTGCACGCCATCTGCGGCGCCGACATCGAGCCCGATTTTATCGAGCGCTCGCTCACCCGCCTGGGCTGCACCGTCGAGCGCGACGGCGAGGACTTTATGGTTACCCCGCCGAGTTTCCGCCCCGACCTGCCGCGCGAGATCGACCTGATCGAGGAGGTCCTGCGCCTGTGGGGCATGGGCCGCGTGACGGCGACCATCCCGGCTGCCAAGAACCACATCGGTGGCCTGACCCGCGAGCAGAAGCTCACCCGCAAGGTCGGCGAGATCCTGCGCGCCTGCGGCCTCAACGAGACTACGACCTTTGGCTTTGCCGCCCCGGGCGACCTGGAGAAGATCGGCATGTCCACCGAGGGCCGCGGCTGCCCCGTGGTACTTATGAACCCGCTGGTGGCCGAGCAGACCGAGATGCGCCGCTCGCTGCTGCCGGGCCTGCTGCAGTCTGTGGCCTATAACGAGGCCCATGGCACGCCCAACGTGCACCTGTACGAGGTCGGCAGCCTGTTCCACGGCCGCGAGAACGCCAGCCTGCCCAAGGAGACTAAGTCCGTGGCGGGCGTGCTCTCGGGCCAGTGGAGCGAGCAGTCTTGGAACATGAAGTACCGCAAGCTGCGTTTCTTCTTTGGCAAGGGCATCGTCGAGGAGCTGCTCGCCCAGCTGCGCATCGAGAAGGTTCGCTTCCGTCCCGTCGAGGGCGAGGGCTATGCCTTCTTGCAGCCGGGCCGTGCCGCCGAGGTTCTGTCTGGCGGCACCGTGCTGGGCTGGGTCGGCGAGATCCACCCCGAGGCGCGCGAAGCCATGGGCATCGACGAGGTCGTCGTTGCCTTTGAGCTCGACCTGGACAAGCTGATCAAGGGCGCCCGCAACCAGGAGAACTACCGCGAGTTCTCGCAGTACCCGGCTGTTGAGCACGATCTTGCTATCGTGGTCGACAACTCCGTGACTTGCGAGGACCTTGAGCGCCGCATTACCAGCGCCGGCGGCAAGCTGCTCGAGGGTGTGCGTCTGTTCGACGTCTACCGCGATCCGGTCCGCGTGGGCGTGGGCAAGAAGTCCATGGCCTTTGCGCTTACGTATCGCTCCGACGACCACACGCTTACCAGCGAAGAGGTCGAAAAAGCGCACCAGAAGATCGTCACCAAGGTGTGCAAGGGCGTAAACGGCGAGGTCCGCGGCTAGGTCCTGCACTGGGGTATGGTTCAGCGGTGGCTGCTGCCGAGCCTTACGTGACTGCTATCCTCGGTATAAGGCACTGCTGAGCCTGCATATATGACACGCGCATTGCATAACGGCGTGCTGCTTTGTCGGCAGTGCGCCGTTTTGCTATGATAGCCCGTGGCGTGTTACGAATCTGACAATACGTAACACTGGCAAGGTGATTTAAGCGGCGTTGTAATTCTGTGCGCCGATAACCGGGAGGCGTACATGCACATTCCAGATAATTATCTGTCCCCGCAGACCGATGTCGTCATGGCAGTGGCGATGGTGCCCGTTTGGGTTCACTGCATCAAAAAGGTGCGCGCCACGCTCGACCGCGAGCACATGGCGTTCCTGGGCATCTGTGCCGCATTCTCCTTTTTGCTCATGATGTTCAACGTGCCGCTGCCCGGCGGTACCACGGGTCACGCCGTCGGCGGCGCGCTCATCGCGCTGCTGCTGGGCCCGGAGGCCGCGGCCATCGCGGTTTCGGTCGCGCTGGCGCTGCAGGCGCTGCTGTTTGGCGACGGCGGCATCCTGTCCTTTGGCGCCAACTGCTTTAACATGGCCTTCGTGCTGCCGTTTGCCGCCGCTATCGTGTTCCGTGCGCTCAACAGCCGTTTGCACGACAAGAGCTGGGGCACCTCGGTTTCGGCCGTCGTAAGCGGTTGGGTCGGCCTGTGCCTGGCGGCCCTGTGCACGGCGATCGAGTTTGGTATTCAGCCGATGTTCTTTACCAACGCTTCGGGAGCTCCGCTGTACTGCCCCTTCCCGCTCTCTATTGCCATTCCGGCCATGATGATCCCGCACATGTTGGTAGCCGGCGTGGTCGAGGGCGTGGCGACGGCCGCCATCTACGGTTTCATTAAGAAGACGGCGCCGAGCGTTATCGTCGGGCCCGAGGCCGCCGATGGCCAGCTTGCTGCCGAGGGCGCTGCCGCCAAGAAGACCTCACTGGTCCCCACGCTCATCCTGGTCGCCGTGCTTGTCGTGGCCACGCCGCTCGGCTTGCTGGCCACCGGTGACGCCTGGGGCGAGTGGGACGCTGAGGGCGCCGCGACCGCCGTTCAGGAGGCTGGTGACGACAGTCTGCAGACTTCGGTCGGTCTCGATACCCCGACCTTTGCCGATGCCCTGCCCACGGGCGATTATCTGCAGGCCTATTCCGAGGAGCAGGGCCTTGGCTTTGCCGGCCAGGCCGCGATGTATATTCTTTCGGGCGTGATTGGCGTGGCGGTGCTCACCATCGCATTCCGTCTGGTCTCGCTAACGGTCAAGGAAAGCGGAGCCCATGGCGACGGTCGAGCTGCCTAGCTGGCTTGCGGCCGAGCAGCGTTATGAGCCCGCGGGGGCTCGGCATCGTGTGATGCAAAAGAATGTCCTGCACCTGGCGAGCCTCCTTGAGCGGGTTCGCCTAGGTGGCGGCGTGCATAAGGGCGGGTCGATTATCGACCGCGCCCTTTCTGCCGTTTCGGCGCCAGTGCGTTTGGTGGGGATGTTCGTCTGCGTCCTGTGCGTATGCCTGACGCAGAGCCCGCTGTACTTGATGCTGATGACAGCGATCGCGTTGGTGCTCGTTGCGGTGCGCCCCGTACGCGGGCTGCACGCGACCTTTGTGCCGGCGTTGGCTGCCGCGGGGTTTGCCGTGGTTTTGGCGCTGCCTGCCCTGCTGCTGGGCGCTTCTGCCACGGGCGCCATGCTCAAGATTGCGCTCAAGACCTTTGTTAATGTGTCATTGGTGCTGGGCGTTTCGTGGACGCTTACCTGGAGTCGCATGTCGGCGGCGCTTAAGATGCTGCACCTGCCCGACGAGGTTATCTTTACGTTTGATATGGCGCTCAAACACATCGAGGTGCTGGGTCGCACGGCGCACGACCTGTGCGAATCGGTCATGCTTCGCAGTGTGGGCCGCGCGCCTGCAGGATTTTCGCGTACCGATTCGATCGCGGGTATCATGGGCATGACCTTTATCAAGGCGATGGAATGCAGCCGCGCGATGGACGAGGCTATGCTTTGCCGCGGTTTTGCCGGCGCATATCCGGCGCCTACACGGAACGGCTTTGGCTGGCGCGACGCGGTCTATGCGGCCGTTGTGGTGCTGCTCGCCGTGTTGTGCGCGGTGCTGTAGCGCGGGCGGTCAAGCCGTCGATGTGAACAGGGAAGGGCGACGTTTTGGCAAACGATACAAATGGTGCGATGGGTGCGAGCGGTGCTGCCGGCGCCAAGGCCACGCCGCTCATCGAGTTTCGCAACGTGGTGTTTTCCTATGCGGGCCATACGGTGGTCGATGGCGTGTCGCTGCAGGTTAATCGCGGTGAACTGGTTGCGCTGCTTGGACCCAACGGCTGTGGCAAGACGACGATCATGCGGCTTATCAACGGCCTTGAGCTTGCGGATGCGGGTACGTACCTGTTTGATGGACATGTGGTCGATGCGGCATATCTCAAGGATTCCGCGACGGCCCAGCGGTTCCATCAGCGCGTGGGCTTCGTGTTCCAAAACGCCGATGCACAGCTCTTTTGCGCCACGGTCGGCGAGGAGGTCGCGTTTGGCCCGGCTCAAATGGGGCTTTCGGCGGACGAGCTCGGGCGCCGCGTCCGTGATGCCATGGGGCTGTTTCAGGTTGCCGATCTGGTCGATGCTTCGCCCTATCAGCTTTCGGGCGGGCAAAAGAAGCGTGTGGCGCTGGCTGCCGTCGTGTCGATGAACCCCGATATTCTGGTGCTCGACGAGCCTACCAACGGACTTGACGAGGAATCTTGCGACATCGTGGTTAACTTTCTACTGGCTTATGTTGCTGCCGGTAAGACGGTCTTGATGAGCACGCATCATCAGGATTTAGTACGACGTCTTGGGGCCCGTGCGATTTATATCGATCGATATCACCACGTGGTCGAGGCTCCCGTGCCATCATATGGAACCGAAAACGGTGCAGCAGAATAGTTGCCGCATAGTGGGGTTGCGGCCGCGCACGTGACTTGCTGCGAATGGTATAGTTATCCGGGTTTTTACGGGGGTAGCTATGCCAAGTTGGAATATTCATATCGCTCAGACGGAACGACTTCTGGCGCGTGCCGGTGCGCTTGCCGATAACGTGCGCGACCGCAATGCCTTTTTGTTTGGCAGCGTGGTTCCGGACATTTTTGTGGGCTACATGGTTCCCGGTATTGCCGACCCCATCCCGTATCGCATCACGCACTTTGCCAAGCCCGAGCCCATTCCTAAGCCACGCGAGCATGAGTTTTGGGACACCTATGTGGCACCGTTGCTTAAAGGTGCGCCGGCGGGTGCGCCGGCTGCAGCGACCTCGATTGTCGAAGAGCGTGAAAGGCTCAATCGGGTGCACTATCCGCAGCGCTACAAAGACGCCGAGCCGGTTGACGGCCCCGGTGCCGCCGAGTTTTCGCTCGCGCCCGATGACGTGGCGCAGTCGCTGCTCGATTTGACGCTGGGCGTTTGGTCGCATCTGGTGGCCGATACCGTGTGGAACACGCGCGTGAACCAATATCTCGAGGCGCGAGGCGGCAAGCCGTGCGAGGAGTTCCGCATTAAGAAGCAGGGAGACTTTGACTGGTTTGGCAAAACGCTCGGCATCGTTTCTATCCCGCGTGCGACCGATCGCCTCTATACCGCGGCGGCCCAGTTTGGTCAGTATTCGATTCCACAAGAGTATGTGCTCAAGACCATTGGCGTTATGCACGAGATTGTGCGCGAAAACCCCGGCGATCCGGATCATCCGCCGTACCGTCTGCTGACCGAAGAGTTCTTTGACGCAACGTTTACCGAGGTCGTTGAGCTAACCGAGGCGGGTTTTGCCGCCCGCGTTGCCGCTTCTGACGTCCCCGCAGTTCCTCTGATCGCTAGCTGCTAGCCGGCTGACTTCGCGGTGAACAGTTCATCCCAATTGACCAATAGCTCCCGCCGAAGGGTTTCTGCGGCAGTGAGTTCCAGCTTAGATTTTGGAACGTAAGGGAGCCCCGCCTTTTTATGAATTAGCTCGGCGATGCTGTTAAAGCTCTTCGTGTCCTTGATTTGATCATAGGTTATCTGGATAGCGTCATAGCCCATGCTTGTGAGGGCGGTGGTGCGCTCGGCATCGGAGAGGCTCGCGGCTTCGCTGTCATGGGCGGAGCGGCCTTGGCATTCCAGAATGACGCCCATGCTGTCGGTGCTGCTCTCTATGAGGATATCGGCGTAGCAGCAGGTTTTGTCATACAGTGAGCGCGCGGCGTCGCTGAGTGGGATGCGCACGTTGTTTGCGATATTGATGCCCATGCCGCCCTCGTTGCGGGGGAGCGAGACAAGCATGGAGGTCTGTACTTCGAAGGGCGAGGCGGTCTGTCCCGTCATGTGCTCGGCCGCCCAGCGCAGTTGTTTAACGCCGCGCAGGCCTGCGGCCTGCTTGGCGAACGCGGCGATATCCGCTGCGGAAAGAAGCGGCGTGCGCTTCCACAAGTTGGTGTCATTGCCCTTGGTGTCGACAACACGTTTCCAACCACAGTCGGGCGGAATGAGCTTAAGCGAAATAGCTTCATCGAGCTGCTGCTGCGCCCGTTTACAAGGCGTGAACACTGCAAAGGAGCCGCACATCTCGTAGCAAGCCATGAGTAACTGGTTGCGTGAGACCTGCGTAGCAAGGTTGAGCAGCGTAAACTCGGGCGACGTGACGTCAAATCCATGCTCAGTCTGCCTAAACGACCCAGGAGGCGGCTCTTGGGTTAGCAGACGGCTATGAAATAGCTTTCCGTTCGCGCGCTGTTTTCTTTCGCCCACGAATCTCCAGACTGGTGTGCCGAGCAAGTCTTTAAATACTGGTTGTTTTGAGTAATGCACCAAGCGATGGTCATGGTCGGGCGGCAGGATTGCCGGATAGAGTCCCAGTATCTGGGGCGGTATGCGATAGTACTGAAAAGCCGTGGGTCCGCAGGCAAGAAATGACATAGCGATCCGATCGTTTGAGCGTAGTTTGGGCTAGAAAAGCTATCGGTTTCGGAAGTGCGGGGAAAAAGACAAACAGGTCAACCACAAGCGGTATTTAAGCCAACTTTATCAGGGGTTTTGTTGAAATAAAAGGGCTTGTGCTCGGGGGTAGGCAATTTTTCCCCGCACTTCCGAAAACGTGGTCGATTTAGACCTTGCTAAAACGATTTATCAGCCCTGTGTGAGGTGTGGGTTTGCCACCGGGCGAACACTTTTAGCGCTTGGGGCTTTATTTTTTGGGCCTCGGAGGGCGGATTTCGCGCTTTTGGTAAAGAAATGGGTGCGTGTCATGCCGTGCGGTAGGCATCGGCGCACAGAAAAAGGGCCCGGAAGGCGAAGCCTTCCGGGCCCTTTTTAATGCAAATGTGCTTGCAAGTGCGATTTAGCGCACCTGCGCGACGTAGGCGACGTTGGTCGAGGAGACCTTGTCCTCAAGCTGGACGCTCATACGGGGATCGCCGGCGGTAGCGACGGTCAAATCGCCGGTCTCGACGTAGCCGAGCTCCTTAGCGGTCTCGATCGCCTTGACGATCGTGCCGTTGACGGTGCCCTGGGTAATCTCGGCCTTGTGCGGGATAACGCCCCAGTACATGATCATCTGCTGGACGGCCCACTCGTGGCGGGAGAACGCGCAGATCGGCATGTTGGGACGGAAGTGCGAGATCAGGCGAGCGGTACGGCCGGTGGTCGTCGGCACGGTGATGCACTTGGCGCCAACGGTGGTGGCCATGTTCACAGCGGACATACCCACAACGTTGTTGACGACGCGGGTGCCGTGAGCATCGGTCGGAACCTCGAGCGGAGCGTGAGCCGGGAGGTACTTCTCAGTCTCGAGAGCGATGCTGGCCTGCATCTTGACGGCCTCGACCGGGTACTTACCGGCAGCGGACTCGCCGGACAGCATGACGGCGTCGGTACCGTCGTAAATGGCGTTAGCAACGTCGGCAACCTCGGCGCGCGTCGGGCGCGGGTTCTGCTGCATGGAGTCGAGCATCTGCGTAGCGGTGATAACGGGCTTGTAGGCCGCGTTGCACTTGGCGATGATCTCCTTCTGGATGTGCGGAACGAGCTCGGGCTTGATCTCGATGCCCAGGTCGCCACGGGCGACCATGATGCCGTCGGAAGCCTCGAGGATCTCATCGAAGTTCTCGACGCCCAGGGCGCACTCGATCTTCGGGAAGATCGTCACGTGCTCGCCGCCGTTCTCGCGGCAAAGCTCGCGGATGCCGCGGACAGACTCGCCGTCACGGATGAAGGAAGCGGCGATGTAGTCGATGTTCTCGGTCAGGCCAAAGAGGATGTCCTGACGATCGCGCTCGGTGATGGCGGGCAGCGAGATGTTGACGTTGGGCATGTTGACGCCCTTGCGCTCGCCGATCAGGCCGTCGTTCTTGACGACGCAGGTCATGTCCTGGCCGTCGACGGACTCGACCTCGAGAGCAACCAGGCCGTCATCGATCAGGATGAGGGAGCCCTTCTCGACCTCGGAGGGCAGAGCCAGGTAGTCGAGGGAGATGTGCTCAGCGGTGCCGTGGAAATCCTCGGACGTGGGCTGAGCGGTGACGACGATCTTGTCGCCGGTCTTGACGGCAACCTTCTTGCCGTCGACCAGAAGACCGGTGCGGACCTCGGGGCCCTTGGTGTCGAGCAGGATGCCGACGGGCATACCGAGCTCCTTGGAAATACGACGGACGCGCTCGATGCGACCGTGGTGCTCGTCGTAGGAGCCGTGCGAGAAGTTAAAACGGGCGACGTTCATGCCCGCCTTGATCATCTCGCGGATGGTCTCGTCGCTATCGCAGGCGGGACCCATGGTGCATACAATCTTAGTGCGCTTGTACATTCAGACCTCCATCTGACATCGTCTTGCGCTGATAGATAAACCATAAGAAATAAAACTGAGTTGATTATAACGAAATACCGACCGAATACCCCAAAAAATCGACCGTATGCCGAATTAGAAGTTCATCTTTTACGGAAAAAACGGTATATGAAAAAACTTTACCAACCGCTCTAACCGCTGCTATCTGGGTGATATTTTAGTTTGGCGACGCGCCTAAGAAAAAACGTTTTATCAGTATTGAGCATCACACGGTCCGCATCGTTGCATACGGACCATATTTCCAAATGGATTGTTTTGGCTAGACGCGTCGCTTTGGGGTACCATAGCTCCACTATCAACTGCCGCTCAGCACGGCAGCCTTGATGAGCCCTTGCCCTTCTCCTGGGAATTATGATCGGGCATCAATCTGCTGAGTGGCCCGAATCCCAGGAGGGGACTCTATATGCAAAAGGAATACCTGTCCGCCGCGGCGGAGGTGCTCAGCGACCAAGGTGTCGATGAGAACCTCGGCCTGAGCAACGACGAGGCGTCGTCGCGCCTCGCCAAGACAGGCCCTAACAAGCTTGAGGAAGCCGAGAAGACGCCGCTGTGGAAGCGTTTCTTTGAGCAGATGGCCGACCCCATGGTCATCATGTTGATCGTTGCCGCCGTTATCAGCGCGCTCACGGGCATGGTTAAGGGCGAGGCGGACTTTGCCGATGTTGCCATCATCATGTTCGTCGTTATCGTCAACTCGGTGCTGGGCGTGGTCCAGGAAGCCAAGAGCGAGGAGGCCCTCGAGGCCCTTCAGGAGATGAGCGCGGCGCAGTCCAAGGTTCTACGCGACGGCAAACTCGTGCACCTGCCGAGCGCCGAGCTCGTACCCGGTGACGTGATCATGCTCGAGGCGGGCGACTCCGTCCCGGCCGACTGCCGCGTGCTCGAGAGCGCCACGATGAAAATCGAAGAGGCCGCGCTCACCGGCGAGTCGGTGCCGGTCGAGAAGCACGCCAATGTGATCGAGCTTGCCGCGGGCACCGATGACGTGCCGCTCGGCGACCGCAAGAACATGTGCTACATGGGCTCCACCGTCGTGTACGGCCGTGGCCGCGCCGTCGTGGTCGGCACCGGCATGGATACCGAGATGGGCAAGATCGCCGGTGCCCTGGCCGAGGCCAAGGAAGAGCTCACACCGCTGCAGGTGAAGCTCGCCGAGCTCAGCCGTATCCTCACCATTATGGTGATCGTCATCTGCGTCGTGATCTTTGGCGTCGACATCGTCCGCCACGGCGTGGGCAACGTCCTTACCGACCCGACTGCCCTGCTCGACACCTTTATGGTCGCCGTCTCGCTCGCCGTCGCTGCCATCCCCGAGGGCCTGGTCGCCGTCGTGACCATCGTGCTGTCGCTTGGCGTGACCAAGATGGCCAAGCGCCAGGCAATTATCCGCAAGCTCTCTGCCGTCGAGACTCTCGGCTGCACGCAGACCATCTGCTCCGACAAGACCGGTACCCTTACCCAAAACAAGATGACCGTCGTCAAGCACGAGCTCGCTGCGCCTAAGGAGAAGTTTCTGGCAGGCATGGCGCTGTGCTCCGATGCCCAGTGGGACGAGGAACTGGGTGAGGCCGTGGGCGAGCCGACCGAGTGCGCGCTCGTCAACGATGCCGGAAAGGCGGGCCTCACTGGTCTGACTGCCGAGCACCCGCGCGTGGGCGAGGCCCCGTTTGACTCGGGCCGCAAGATGATGTCCGTGGTCGTTGAGACCCTGGACGGCGAGTACGAGCAATACACCAAGGGCGCGCCCGACGTGGTGATCGGCCTGTGCACCCACATCTACGAGGGCGATAAGGTCGTCCCCCTGACCGAGGAGCGTCGTGCCGAGCTCGTGGCCGCCAACAAGGCCATGGCCGACGAGGCCCTGCGCGTGCTGGCGCTGGCAAGCCGCACCTACACCGAGGTCCCGAGCGACTGCAGCCCCGCCGCGCTCGAGCACGACCTGGTCTTCTGCGGCCTGTCCGGCATGATTGACCCGGTCCGCCCCGAGGTCGCCGACGCCATCCGCGAGGCCCACGATGCCGGTATCCGCACCGTCATGATCACGGGCGACCACATCGACACCGCCGTGGCCATTGCCAAGCAGCTGGGTATCGTCACCGATCGCAGCCATGCCATCACCGGTGCCGACCTCGATCGCATGAGCGACGAGGAACTCGACGCGCACATCGAGGACTACGGCGTGTACGCCCGCGTCCAGCCCGAGCACAAGACCCGTATCGTCGAGGCTTGGAAGTCGCGCGACCAGATCGTGGCCATGACGGGCGACGGCGTCAACGACGCCCCGTCCATCAAGCGTGCCGACATCGGCGTCGGCATGGGCATCACCGGTACCGACGTTACCAAGAACGTCGCCGACATGGTGCTTGCCGACGACAACTTCGCCACCATCATCGGTGCCTGCGAAGAGGGTCGCCGCATCTACGACAACATCCGCAAGGTCATCCAGTTCCTGCTTTCGGCCAACCTTGCCGAGGTGTTCTCGGTGTTTATCGCCACGCTCATCGGCTTTACCATCTTCCAGCCGGTGCAGCTGCTGTGGGTGAACCTGGTCACCGACTGCTTCCCCGCGCTCGCGCTGGGCATGGAGGATGCCGAGGGCGACATCATGAAGCGCAAGCCGCGCAACGCCAAGGACGGCGTCTTTGCCGGCAATATGGGTCTGGACTGCGTGGTCCAGGGCTTGATCATTGCCGCGCTGGTGCTGGCGAGCTTCTTTGTGGGCGTGTACTTTGACATGGGCTACATCCACATCTCCGATATGATCGCCGGCGTCGCCGACGAGGAAGGCGTGATGATGGCCTTCATCACGCTCAACATGGTCGAGATCTTCCACTGCTTTAACATGCGCAGCCGCCGCACGTCGCTGTTTAAGATGAAGAAGCAGAACAAGTGGCTGTGGGCCTCTGCCGCGCTGGCGCTGGTGCTGACGGTGATCGTAACCGTGCAGCCGACGCTTGCCGAAATGTTCTTTGGCCCCGTGACGCTTGAGCTCAAGGGCGTTATCGCCGCGCTGGGCCTTGCCTTCCTGATCATTCCGCTGATGGAGATCTACAAGGCGATCATGCGCGCGGTCGAGAAGGAGTAGGTCGAAAGGCCATCCTTCCCACCGGCCCGACCGCCTGCGGGGTTTCTTCTTCGCTGGTCCTCGCGCTTCGCGCTGCGGGATCGTTCGGGAGAAAGGGCTTCCGGGGCGGGCCCTGCGGTATCCTTGCTGGCTTTTCTCCCGCGCGGATGATAAAGGACTGAGGGAAAGTGTGTGAGCTGGTCGGGCTTTGCCCGGCCAGCTCTTTTTGATTTAAAATACCTGCTCAGTTGTGATTTGTGGTGCTGGGAGGCGCTTGTGGGTAAAGCTAGGGCTAAGGCGAAGAAAAAGACGACGGGGGCGCGAGCCAAGCGTGATCGTCGTCGGAAGCTTGCGACCGAAGCCCCCGCGTCTGCCGAGGAGCTGCTGGCGAGCGTGCCGGGACTCGATGCGCTGCAGGATGTTCCGGCGTTTGGCGATCTGCCGGTCGCCGCGGCTCAGCAGGCAGCATTTGACGATTTTTGCGCCCAAGCCGAGGAGCCCGAGCAGATGCAACTGGGCGCCGTGGTGCGCTTAGATCGCGGGTTTCCGCTGGTGGCGACGGCCGACGATACCTTTCGTGCCGAGCATGCCGTGGGGTTTGCCAAGTCGCGCGGCGAGGACGAGGTGCTGCTGCCGGCTGTGGGCGACCGTGTGGCGGTGCGTCGTGCACCCGGGCACGATATGGGCGTAATCGAATGCGTCCTGCCGCGACGCACGAGTTTTGAGCGTTGGCGTGGCCGCGCCCGCGGCGAGCGTCAGGTGCTTTGTTCCAACGTGGATAGCGTGCTGATCGTGCAGGCACTTGGCGCCGGCGAAGTGCTGCTCGACCGCGTGGCGCGCTCGCTGGTGTTGGCGCTCGACTGCGATGCCGAGCCGGTGGTGGTGCTTACCAAGGCCGACCGCTGCGAGGCCGCGGAACTCGAGCGCGATCTGGATCGCGTGCGCCGTCTGGTGGGCCCGGACGTGCGCGTGATCGTGACGTCCTCTGCCGAAGGCCGTGGTTTGGATGAGGTGCGCGCCTGCGTGCCGGCGGGAACGTGCGCCATGATCCTGGGTGAGTCGGGGGCCGGAAAGTCGACGCTGCTCAATGCGCTGCTGGGCCACGATGCGCTGGCTACCGGTGGTGTGCGCGAGCGCGACGACCAAGGCCGCCATACCACGGTCGCGCGCGTGATGGTGGCGCTGCCGGGCGACGCCGGCGTCATTGCCGACGCTCCGGGCCTGCGCAGTTTGCCACTCGTTGGTCACGAGCGGGGCCTGGCGCGTGCCTTCCCCGAGATCGTCGAGGCGTCGCGTGCGTGTCGGTTTGGCGACTGCACGCATACCCACGAACCGGGCTGCGCCGTTCGCGAGGCCGCCGATGCCGGGCAGATCGATGGCCTGCGCCTGGAAACGTTCCAAAACTTGGCGTCATCCATGCGTGTGAGTGCCCAAATGCTCGATCCCGATGTCCATCTGTAATTGAATTTATCTATGACAGCCGTCTTCCAACTGTGCGGGAGGCGGCTTTTTTACTGGCGATGCGCTCTTAAATGAGCGTTTTGCCGACGCGCTGACCAAAACCTTGCCGCGGGCTTGACGGGTTGGTCAGCTCTTGGCTGGTAATTGGTTTGACACTTAAAACCAAGATGGTGATCGCGCTGTTTTGTTGCTTGGCCGCTCGGACAATAGTGGTACGGGCATCCCATCCGCCCGGTGCTGTCTTGAGAGGAGCTGCCGTGAACAAGAGCAAGCGCATCGCCATCAGTCTGGCAGCGGGCGTGCTCGCCGCGGCACTCTGCATGGTTTACGGGTCATCGGTTCGTTCGCGGGCTGAGCAGGCCCAGGCCGAAACCTTGGCCAAATACGGTGGCGATCGCGTCGAAGTTTGCGTTGCCGCACGTGATATCGATGTGGGTGAGACCCTCGACGAGACCAATGTCGTAACCCAAGAGTGGCTCGCGAGCCTGCTGCCGCGCGATGCGGCGACCGAACTGCGCCAGGTGCGTGGCGACGTGACGACCTCGCGTATTCCCAAAAATGCCGTGGTCTGCGATGTCTACACCAAAGCCGAGAGCCATACGCTCGAGGTGCCCAAGGGCAAGGTTGCCGTTTCGGTGGCGGTCGATGCCGAGCATTCGGTGGGCGGAGCCGCAGGCGTGGGCAGCTACGTGGATGTGTACGTGCAAAAAGACGGCGTGACCGACCGGCTGTGCGGCGCGTATGTGATCGATACCAGCGACGAGGCCGGTGCCACGCGCGAAGGCAAGGTCGAGTGGGTGACGCTGGCGGCCGACCCCAAAGACGTCAAGGAATTGCTGGGAGCCTCGGGCAAGGGAACGGTCAGCTTGACGATTCCCGCCACGGCACGCGGCAAAAAGAGCGGAGGCGACGAGTGATGAAGGCGATCTGGCTTGCGTGCTGCGCGTGTGGCGATTACGGACTGCTGCAGCAGGAAGTCGAGGGCCGCGATGCGGGCGCGCAGGTGCTTCGCGTGGGCGACCTAGACGGGTTGGTGTCTATGGCTCGGGCGTTTCCTTCGCGCCGTGGCGCTGCCATTATCGCGGCATCCCTGTTTGATACGAAAGATGTGCGAGAGACCGTCGCGCGCCTGACTGCCGAAGGACGCGTGAGCCGCGTCGTCGTGTTGATAGAGGCGCTCGATCCGTCGGATATCGAGGGACTGTTTCGCGCGGGGGCGACCGAGGTCATCGCTGCGCACAGCATATGCGGCAGCGGACATGTGGGCGAGGGAGCGGTTGATTCCGATTGGGGCGTGTCGCCTGAGCCCGATGTTTTTGTTGATAGGGAACCCGGGGCGCCTCGCGCTACAAGAGGCCCGCGTGTTGATGACTATGGGAAAGCGGAAGCCGAGCATGTTCGGCGCCCCCCGGGCCCCCTTGCATGTGGTGACGTCGGAGCGTCGGTGCCGTATGGCGAAGACCTCCTGGCCGTAGATATGGGATACGTGCACGGCGTGAGCCTGGCCGATGGACTCGATGAGGTCGAGGGCCTTGTCGCGGGTGATGGCCCGCACGTCGACGTGACAGCGGAATCCCCAGTTCCGCGCCTACCGTTTGAGCAGCCTGCCGTGCCGGCGTGGACGCAGCACTTGGGTGCGGCTGGCGAGACGGGGACGTTGCCGCCCACGTCGTCAGCCCCTGCACCGCTGGCAGACACTGCGTCGACGTCGCATCGAGCTCCGGTCATCTGCGCCATTTCGGGTTCGGGCGGCTGTGGCAAATCGACGATTGTCGCCACGATGGCGCATGCCGCTTCGTTGCTGGGTCTGCGAGCTGCCGTACTCGATTTGGACCTAATGTTTGGAAATCTCTACGACTTGCTGGGCGCCGATGCCCCGCATGACATGGCGACACTTATCGAGCCGTCGGTCACGGGCGCCCTTGCGGAGCAAGACGTGGTCGCTGCATCGATGCGCGTTGCCCCAGGCGTTACGCTTTGGGGGCCTGTCGCAGCGCCCGAGCGCGCCGAGCTCATGGCGCGTCCGGTAGAGCTGCTGCTCGACATCTTGCGTCGTGAGTCCGACGTGGTCCTTATCGATACCTCGGTCTTTTGGGGCGATGCCGTGGCGGCTGCGGTGGCAGCGTGCGACCGTTGCCTTGTCGTGGGTGATGCGGCAGTTTCTTCCGCGACGTCTGCAGCGCGCGTCATTGAGCTGGCGAGCCGTGTGGGCGTGCCGCGCACGCGCATGAGCGCCGTATTCAACCGATTTGGCGCGCGTGGGGCGGACGAGGATGTCGCCATGCGCTTTGAGATTGCCTGTGCGTTGAGCTCCAAGATTCGTATCGCCGATGGCGGGCAGGATCTCGCCGCGCTCATGGCGTTTGGGCGCGCTGACGAGGCAGTGGGGCAGACCAGCGCTTTTGCGACCAGCGTGCGCGAGGCCACGCGTGAGATGCTCGTGGAACTGGGGTGCGCCGTCGGCCCTTGGAGCGATATGGTCGCCGACCGTGCAACGCGCACCGAACGCCCGCGCATCCGCCTTCCCTGGTCGCGTGAGGGTGATTGCCGATGAGCCTGCAAACGAGAATTAAAGCAGCCGGTGCGGCAGCGGCGACGGCACCTGTCGATGTGGGACGGCGCCGTGCGGTCAAGCGCCGCACCAAGCGGGCCGTGATGGACCGCGTGGGCTACGACGAGGTGGCACGCATCAGTGCCTACGTCGATCCGGTTCTTGCCCGCTCGGAATTGCGTCCTGCGGTGGAGGCGGCACTCAACGTGGAAGAACCGACCGACCTGGCGACGCCCGAGCGTGAGACCATCATCAACGAGATCTTGGATGACGTGGTGGGCTTGGGCCCGCTGCAGCCGCTCATCGAGGACGACACCGTCACCGAGATTATGGTCAACGGTTGCCGCTCGGCTTTCTTTGAGCGCGGCGGGGTCTTATACCCCATCGAGCATGCGTTTGAGGATGACGAGCAGATTCGCGTGCTCATCGACCGCATCATCTCGCCGCTGGGCAGGCGTATCGACGAGCGCAGTCCCATCGTCAACGCCCGCCTCAAGACAGGGTATCGCGTCAACGCGGTGATTCCGCCCGTGGCGATCGATGGGCCGATCCTCACTATCCGCAAGTTCTCGGATCGCATCTGTTCGTTGGACGAGCTTGTGGGCCTGGGGTCGCTGCCGCTTTGGTATGCGCAACTGCTTTCGTGTGCGGTGTCGCTGCGCCAAGATTTGGCGGTTGCGGGCGGTACGGGGTCGGGCAAGACTACGCTGCTCAACGCGCTATCGTGCGAGATATCTACCGGCGAGCGCATCGTGACGATCGAGGATTCCGCCGAGCTCAAGTTCGCGCATCACCCGCATGTGGTTCGCCTGGAGGCGCGCGAGGCTTCAATTGAGGGTGAGGGTGCGGTGACAATCCGCGACCTGGTGACCAACGCCCTGCGTATGCGTCCCGACCGTATTGTGGTGGGTGAGGTACGCGGTGCGGAATGTTGCGACATGCTGCAGGCCATGAACACCGGGCACGATGGGTCGCTCACCACGCTTCATGCGGGCACCGAGCAAGAGACCGTGGTGCGTTTGACGCTGCTTGCGCGCTATGGCATCGATCTGCCGAGCGAGCTTATCGAGGAACAAATCGCTATGGCGCTCGACGGCATCGTGATGTCCGAGCGCCATGCGGACGGCCGGCGTTTTGTGTCCTCCTATTCGGGGGTGCGACGCGGCGCGTCGGGTGGCGTGGAACTCGAGCGCTACGTGACCTTCGATGCCGCCGAGCGCACCTGGACGCTTGACCGCGAGCCGCCGTTTATCGCAGAGGGCTTGCGCTCGGGAACGCTTACACAGGAGGAGGTGGACGAATGGAGGTCGTTGTGCCCCTCGTCGTAGGGGGCCTTGCCGGGTTTTCGGTCGCGACGGTATGCGGAGTGGAGCCTCATGTGCCGAGGGTGCCGCCGGCGGAGCTGGTGCGCCAGACGCTCGAGACGGCGGCAGAGAAGCTGCCGCGTGAGCTGGTGGAAAACGATCTGCTAAAAAAGATCGCCCGTTCGTGGGCATCGTTGGCTCTCGTGCGCCGCATCGGTCTTGTCGTTGAGGATGATGCTTCACGCTTAGCGTTCCTGTTGCTATCGAGTGGCGTCTGCTGCCTTGCGCTTGCCGTGGTGTCGCTATCGCCCATCGGCTTTGTTTTGGGGGCGGTTGCGCCCTTTGCCGCGGGCGCCGCACGCGACATCTTTGACCACCGACGCGAGCAGCGCGATGTGGAGGAAGCCATGCCCGAGGCCTTTACGGCACTTTCCATGTCGCTTGCCTCGGGACATTCGCTGGCCCAGGGCATGCGGTTTGTGGGCGCTCACGCGCAAGAGCCGGTGCATACCGAGTTTCTGCGGGTGGCGGCGGCGATCGACTGTGGCATTTCGGCTGCCGATGCGCTCGACGACCTGCTTGTCCGCATCGACGCCCCCGGGCTTTCGCTTGTCACGTTGGCGCTCAAGGTGTCGCAGCGGACCGGTGCCCCGCTTGCCGATCTGCTGTCCGAGGCGTCGAGCATGGTGGGGGAGCGTATCGAGCTCAAGCGCCGCCTGGATGTCAAAACGTCGCAGGCGCGCATGTCGGCGCATATGGTCGCGGCGATGCCGGCGGGTATGTGCGCGGTGCTGGCCCTGCTTTCGGCAGATTTTCGCTACGGTCTCGCAACGCCGGTAGGCGCCGGCGCCGTGGTTCTGGGGCTTGCCCTTAACGGCGTCGCTCTGGTGGTTATCCGGCGCATTATGCGGGTGGAGCTGTGAGCGCCCTGGTTGCCGCCGCGGCTTGCCTGTGCGCCCTGAGTGTATTTGTCGCGACGGGTTTGGATCGGGCGGATGCACGCAAGATCGCAGGGGCCTGCAAGCGCGAGGCGGTGCTAGTCGTTGCTGCGGCCCATTCGGTGATCGATGCCGCTATTGCGCGGGTGAGGGGCGCATTTGGCGTGGACAACTCAGCGCAGGTTTCGCTCGGTGAGGTGTCCGAGATGATTGATGTGGTGCGCCTGGGGCTTTCCGCCGGCCTTTCGTTCGATGCGGCGCTCGAGATCTTTTGCGCCAATCGTCGATCGGCGCTGACTGTTCGGCTTGAACGGGCATGCATGGCGTGGCAGGTGGGCGTGGGAGCGCGCGAGGACGAGTTGTTGGCGGCCGCGCAGGACCTGGACGTGCGGGCGCTCGAGACCTTTGCCATTACGGTGGGTCAAGCGCTCGCCCTGGGTGCCCCGCTTGCCGAGACCCTTGCTGCCCAAAGTCGCGAGATCCGCGCCGCCCATCGTGCCGCGGTCGAGCGCGAGATTGAACGAGCGCCCGTCAAGCTGCTGATTCCCACCGGCACGCTCATCTTGCCGGCACTGCTGTTATCCATATTGGGCCCGCTGCTGGGAGCAGGCGGGATGATGTAGGGAGGAATACATGAACAAAATGGCTGACGTTATGGGTAGGGTTTGGAGTCGGACGCTTTACCGTGCAATGCGTTCCTGTCAACGTGCCAAGGCGCTGGTACAGGAGGAAAGCGCTCAGGGTACCACCGAGTACGCCATCTTGGTCGGCGTGCTCGTGGTAATCGCGATCATTGCCATCGTTGCATTTAAGGGCAACGTCGAAAAGCTATGGAACGCGATCAAAGACGGCATCAACAGCCTGTAGAAGGCGGGCATTCTGTTGGCGTGCTGCTGGTGCTCGCTTGCCTGATTGTGGCGATTGCGGCGACGCTCTGGGGGCTGAATGCCGTGCGACAGCAGCGTTCTGGGGCCGTCGCGGATGGGAGCTCGGGCGCGGTGGCGCCTCCCGATGACAAAGCGCGGGACACGGCCGACAGGGATGCCGCCGTCACGGCACAAACTTTTCTGCGCGCCCTCGACGAACGGGCGGATGCTGCGGCGGGTCCATCTGCGGACAACGCAGTCGCAGCCCGGCTGACATGGGCCGAGGAGCGGCCGATGACCGAGGCTGCCGCGGACCTGTTGCGTATCTATCGCGAGGTGCCCACAGCCCAGCTCGCTCTAAGCGGTTACCTCGACATCAAGGGCAACGTATGGGGCGCCATCGTGCGCGATGGGCGCGGCTGGGTCGACATGGTGACGGTTGCCGCGGATGCCGGCGACGCCTCGTGCCGCTTACGCGCGGTGCGCTTGGTTCCGCAAGCATCGGGGTCAAAGGAGGGATCGTGAAATGCTTGACGTTTTGCGCGAGGAGTCTGCCCAATCGACCGTTGAGTACGCCATCGTCACCATGGCGCTGCTTTCCATCGTGCTGGCGATTGCGGGGCTTTGGCGCGCCGGCACCGACGGACGCTTGGCGGCGTTGGCTGCACGGGCGGCGTCCCATGGCGTCGCCTCGACATCGGTTATCGACGCCGCCGCAGGCGCCAAAGACATCGCGCTCTATTGATATCGCGCGCGAGGATTGGGCGCAGTCCACGGTCGAGGCCGCTTTTTTGCTGCCGACGTTTTTGACGCTCATCCTGCTTGCGCTGCAGCCGGTGTGCCTGCTCTATACGCGTGCGGTCATGGAGTCTGCCGCCGCCGAGACGGCGCGGCTCATGACCACGACGACGGCGGAGGACGACGACCTCAAGGAGTTTGCCCGCCGCCGTCTCGCCGCGGTGCCCGATGTCTCGATCTTTCACGCCGGCGGACCGCTGTCGTGGGATATCGAGCTTGGCCGGGCGGACGCAGGGGGCGTTTCGTCTGTATCTATCGCGGGTGATGTAAAGCCGCTGCCCGTGATCGGCGCGTTCGCGCAGGCCATGGGCAATGTGGGGGGAGGAGGGAATGTTGAGTTGAAAGTCGACGTTTCGTATCGATCGCGTCCCGGATGGCTGGAGGGAGACTATGATTCGTGGATTGCCGCGTGGGATTAGGCGTCGCCTGCTGCGAATGATGCGAGGGCTCGTGTGCCGTTGCCGGTCGAATGCCCGCCGCAAGCGGGGCGGCTTCATGGGCCGCTCCGGTATCGACCTGTTTATCGAGGACGGTGCCTACACTACGCTTTCTTCGGCGGTCGTCATACTTGTGGTGCTTACGCTGCTGTTTTCGTCGACGGCGGCGATATGGAGTATGTCGCGCGCCGGGGATACCCAGGTGGCGGCCGATAGCGGTGCTCTGGCGGGTGCCAACGTGATATCGTCCTACCATACAGCGGCCACGGTGGTGGATGCGAGCATTTTGAGCTTGGGCCTGGCGGGGTTTGCCACAATCGGCACCGGCTTGGTTGCCATGCTGGTGCCGGGTGGGAAAATAGCCGCAAGCGATATGGTCGATACCGGGATTGAGATTATTAAAACGCGCAATAGGTTTGCCAAAAGTGCGTCGGAGGGTTTGCAAAAAGTCGAAACGGCTCTGCCATATCTGGTTGCCGCGCGAGCTACGCAGGCTGTTTCGGCGCAGGATACCGATAACGTGATCTATACCGGCACAGCGCTCGCCGTGCCCAGGACATCGGAGTCGGACTTTGTTGCGCTCGAGGGGTCAGAGATCTCGACCGATGCCATTAAAAAGACGTCGGAAGATTTAGACCGCGCAGCTGTGGAGCTGCAGAAGGCCTCTGAGGATACGGCGAAGGCCAAAGAGCGCGCCTGGCTTGCGGACTGTGGCGGATCGGATGAGAATGCGATTGGCAAGTACTCATGTATGTGGGAGCGTGCGGGGAGCTTGGCAAAGCTATCGGGTGAACAAAACCGCCACTATACTTCGAGTATCGATTGGGAGCCGCAGATCGCCCTAAATCGTGCGAAGACCTATTACCGCCGGCGCCTGGCGAATGAAAGGCCGCTTGGTGGGGGTGTAGAGATGGAGGCGGAGTCTGTCGCGCGCAAAGCGTTTTACGCTTATGCAATCGAAGAACTCGATCACTCGTATATTAAAGATGATGGTGAAAAAATCTTATCCCAGATTCCATTCCTGCCACGCACTCCAGATGAGGTGAAGGGAACCCAGCTCTACACCGATGCCATGTGGCCTACGAGTGATATTGGTGGCAAGACATACCTGCACTATGGGACCGGATGCCCCAACTATAAGAATGGGTCGCCGGGCGGGTTGGCATCCGTCGTCGATTACGATGGCCACGATGTGTGCGAGGAGTGCCAATTTGACGTCGTTGACCTGGGTCGCGCCCTCATGCCTCCATCATTTATCGAAAACGGCTTCGAGTATCACTTTGACAAGTTCAAAGACGCCCTGGAAGATTACGTCGAATGTCGCAACAAAGAGCTCGAGCTTATGCGTCAGACCGAGGACGAGGCCGATCGCGCGGGTAATGCGTTTGACCAGGCCATCAAGGCGCTTTCGGGCGAGCGGCCGCGTATCGCCCCGCCCGGCCGAAACGGCGTGGTCGCCTTTGCGGTCTCGGGCGATATGACCAGTCCCGGTAAGCTCAACTCTTCATTCAATAAGCCGGTTACGCTCGGCAGTCGCGGTGCAATCTCTGCCGCGGTCTTGGCTCCCGACAACGCGACGGCGCAAAACAACGTGCTCTCGCGGTTTTTCTCGACACTGGAAGAGCGCTCGGGCGGCGTTGCCGGCGTACTCGATGGCGTCATGGATGTTTGGGGACGCCTGCTTGTGGGATACGGAGACATCCAAGGTTCGGCCGACGAACTTATGGACGAGATGATTAAAGACCTAGGAGGGGGCAGCGGCGCGTTGGGCTCCATTGCATCGTGGCTCGGCGATACCGTTTCGGCGTCCGTGGCGGCGCTGGGTTTGGAACCGTGCGACTTGCGCCTGCGAAAGCCGGTGCTGACCGATTCCGCTAACGTCATTAAGAGTCCGGGGTCTGACATTGCCGGTCTCTCTCAAGCGCAAGACAAACTGCGAAGTATTCCGTTGGGCGTGACCGATCCCAAGGCGCTTTGCGAGGCGTTGGAATATCAAGTCGAACGCACCATTAGCGGTACGGTGTTCACACTTGCGGAGATTCCTCTGCCCGGCGGCGGCTCCATCCCGCTCACCGTCGATGTCGCTACGCTGGCGGGGGCCTTGGGCGGTGGATCGTAATGGGCGTTGGTGCAGTCTTGTACGAGGAGCGCGCCCAGGCGACGGTCGAGATGGCCGTGGTCGCTCCCGTTTTGCTGGCGCTTGCGCTCATTGTGTACAACGTCATGGTCTTTGCCGGCGCCGTTGCGCGCTTCGATCGCGTGGTGCCCGATATCGTGCTGGCGCACGCTGTGGCGCCGGAAGGGGAGGGCGACAAGAGCTCTGCCGATGCCTCGGTGCGTGTCCAGTCCGAGATTCAGGCGGCTATGCAGGGCTATAATCTGCAGGTCGAGGTCTCGAGCGAGCAGAGCTCGGCGTCGTCTGACGGCGGCTTGCTCTCTCTGTCCGGGACGTTTAGGACCTATGCCTGCGTCATGTACTATGAGCCGTGGCCTAGATTGCTCAGCATTGCCGGCGTTTCTCTGGGGACGCCGGCGAAGCTGTCGCACGAGCGCGCGGTTACGGTCGATCCGTGGCGACCGGGGGTGGTCATGTGAGCGCCGTCTTGTCTTATATCGCCTACGCGCGTGCGCTCAATAGGCTCGGTTGGTCGCCGGCAGAGTTTATGGTGGCAGAATCGTTTGGCGCACGCTTGCGCGGCATGCTGGGCCGCGTGCCGATTACGGCTGACGGACTGCCGCTCGTCATGGCGTTTCCGTCCTGCTCTTCGGTCCACACCTGTTTTATGGCTTATCCCATCGACATTGCCTTTATTGATTGCAGCGGCAATATCCTTGCACGCTACGAAAATGTCCGCCCCTGGCGCATGTGCTCCTGTCCCGGTGCTTGGGCGGTGCTGGAACGCCCTTCAGTCTTTGTATCGCCCACTGTCTTGCAACGAGTGCAGGCTTGAAGGCCCTGAGCGAAAAACTTCTTGCGGCCGGTTGATGTCTCTGACGTGCTGCTTTACAGAACCGAGGTGGTGTCCAAAAACTTTTTTCAAATTCTCGGTTGACCGGAGCGCGTCCTTGGTTATACTAATCAAGCCTTGAAACAAGGCACACCTCAAATGGCTGGGTAGCTCAGTTGGTAGAGCAGAGGACTGAAAATCCTCGTGTCAGGGGTTCGATTCCCTTCCCCGCCACCTTGAATTGACTAGGACCTCTGCGAAGGGGTCCTTTTCTTTTATGTAGCCCCCGCACGGAATCGAACCCCGCGAGGGCGCGGAGCTGAGGAAACGCGATAGCGTTTGCCAGCGTAGCTCGCAAGGCGCGCAAGCGCCGCAGCGGTCCGTCCGCGCAGCGCGCGGACGCGATTCCCTTCCCCGCCACCTTGAATTGACTAGGACCTCTGCGAAGGGGTCCTTTTCTTTTATGTGGACCCGCGGAAAACGCATCCCAGAATTACAATCCTGAGCGGGATGCGCTTTCCGCTTTAGGGGCGCTTGGGAAAATGCGACCCGGAATGACGTGAAATTACGGGACATGCTTTCCGGTTGGACCTGCTGGCGGAAAATGCATTCCATTATTGAGCAAAATAACGGGATGCGCCTTCCGGCGCCTGCCTTCGGCGTGCGTGCACATCTTGGCGTACCATCTGGGGTGTGCCCGCCCAGACATTACTCCTACTTTTGCGCCACTTTGCAGACCGTTCGATCGGCTGTCCGTGTGCGCGGGTATACTCAAAACGATACTTTTCCTATGCAATACGATGCGGGTTCGCCCTGCACGATTCGAAGGGGGCCGTGATGGAGAGGATACTCGGCGTTAATCTCTCTGGCTGGTTTATTCCCGAGCCTTGGGTGACCCCGTCGCTGTACGCGGCGACAGGTGCGTCCAATGCGGCGGAACTGCAAGAAGCCATGGGCACTGCTGCCTATAACGAGCGCATGCGTCGCCATTATGAGACATTCGTAAGCGAAGATGATTTTCGCCGTATGGCGCAGATTGGTCTCAATGCCGTGCGTTTGCCGGTGCCCTGGTATGCCTTTGGCTCGCAGGAGTCCGATGCGTCCTACATTTCGGTTATCGACTACATTGACCGTGCAATTGAGTGGGCTGCCAAGTACGACATTCGCGTGCTGCTCGATCTAGCGACTGTGCCCGGTGGCCAGGGCGATTCCAACGATTCGCCCACCACGCCGGAGGCTGTTGCCGAGTGGCATTCGTCCACCAACGGTCGTCACGTTGCGCTCGACGTGCTGGAGCGCTTGGCCGATCGCTACGGCGAAGCCGAAAGCCTTCTGGGCATTGAGCTGCTGGATACGCCGCAGATGAGTGTCCGCAAGAGTCTCTTTACCATGACGGATGGCATTCCGGCCCACTACCTGCGCAATTTCTATCGCGATGCCTACGAGCTCGTCCGTTCGTATATGCCCGAGGATAAGATCGTCGTCTTCTCGTCGTCGGGACATCCCGGCGAGTGGAAGCATTTTATGCGCGGCGCCAAGTACAAGAACGTCTACATGGACCTTCACCTGTACCATTACCGCGACGAGCATGCGCTCGACATCACGAGCCCCCGCGGGCTGACGACGGCGATTTCGCGTAACAAGCGCGAGCTTAAAGAAGCGATTTCGACAGGGTTCCCCGTGCTGGTGGGCGAATGGTCGGGCGCGGCGATCTTTGCCAACTCGTCGGTTACGCCCGAGGGCCGCAATGCCTACGAGCGCGTGTTTATCGCCAATCAGCTGGCTTCGTTTGCGCCGGCTGCCGGTTGGTTCTTCCAAACGTGGAAGACCGAGAAACGCATCGCAGCATGGGACGCCCGCGCGGCGCTCGGTACGCTCGAGCGCGGCATGATTGAATAGGTTGATATGACGCAAAACAGCGCCCATACGGGCAAACTCTATGTGGTCGGAACACCCATCGGCAACCTGGGCGACCTGTCTCCGCGCGTTGGCGAGGCGTTTGCCGCCGCCGATGCGATCTGCTGCGAGGACACGCGCGTGACCTCAAAGCTACTGATGCACCTGGGCATTTCCAAGCCGCTTGTCCGTTGTGACGAGAATGTGATCGCCAGCCGCGCCGCCGGTCTGGTTGACCGCCTGCTGGCGGGGGAGACCCTCGCTTTTGCCTCGGATGCCGGCATGCCGAGCGTGTCCGATCCCGGCCAAGCGCTGGTCGAGGCGGCGCGTGAGGCCGATGTGCCCGTCGAAGTTATTCCCGGGCCCTCTGCTTGCGTCACGGCGCTCGTTTCGTCCGGTATTCCCTGCGAGCATTTTTTCTTCGAGGGCTTTTTGGGCCGAAAGCACGGCGACCGCGTGCGCCGTTTGCAGCGCCTTGCCGTGGTGCCCGGCGCGCTCATCTTCTACGAGTCTCCACATCGCATCGTGGCAACGCTCGAGGCCGTGGCGGAGGTCTTTCCCCAGCGTGAGGTTGCCGTCTGCCGCGAACTCACCAAGCTGCACGAGGAGGTCTTGCGCGGGCCCGCCGCCCAGCTTGCCGAGGGGCTGCGTGCTCGCGGCGAAGTAAAGGGCGAGATTGCGCTGGTCATCGCGCCACCGAGTGAAGACGAGGAGGCCGGCATTGTGCCGGTTGGCGCAGCAGCAGCGGATCCCGACGAGGCCCTGCGCGAGGATATCCGCGCCGCGCTCGAGGAGGGGGAGCCCGCCTCTGCGGTGGCCAAGCGACTGTCTCAGAAGTATTCACGCCGCAAACGCGATGTCTATGCCATGGTGCTCAATATGCAATAGATGGAGGATATCCAGCCCTTGCGTTAGAATCATCCCCTGTATGCAACGTTTTTCTGGAGGACAAACCCCATGGATCAAAGCAAGCCTTCGTTCTTTATCACGACGCCCATCTACTACGTCAATGCCGATCCGCATCTGGGCACGGCTTATTCCACCATCATCGCCGACGTCCAGGCTCGCTATCGCCGCTCCGCCGGCTATAACGTCAAGTTCCTGACCGGCATGGACGAGCACGGCGAGAAGGTCGCCGAGGCCGCAGCCAAGCATGGCATGACGCCGCAGGAGTGGACCGACAGCCAGGCTCCGCACTTCAAGGAGCTTTGGAGCAAACTCGAGATCTCCAACGACGACTTCATCCGCACCACCGAGCCGCGCCAGCATCATGCGGTGCAGTATCTGTGGGAGCGCATGAAGGAGTCTGGCTACCTGTATAAGGGCAGCTACGACGGTTGGTACTGTGTGCCTGACGAGACTTACTTTACCGACACGCAGGTCCAGAAGGGTGACGAGGAGTACGGCAGCGTCGGCCAGCACCTGTGCCCCGACTGTCACCGTCCGCTCGAGCGCGTGCAGGAGGAGTCCTACTTCTTCAAGCTTTCCGCTTTCCAGGACAAGCTGCTCAAGCTCTATGACGAGCATCCCGATTTCGTCGAGCCTGCATTCCGCATGAACGAGGTGCGTAGCTTTGTCGAGGGCGGCCTCAACGACCTTTCCGTGAGCCGTACGAGCTTTGACTGGGGCATCCAGGTTCCGTTCGATGAGGGCCATGTGACCTATGTGTGGTTCGACGCGCTACTCAACTACATGACGGCTGTCGGCTACGGTGTCGACACCGACGAGGCCCGTGCCGAGCTGGCCTATCGCTGGCCTGCGCAGTTCCACATTGTGGGCAAGGACATCATTCGCTTCCACTGCGTCATTTGGCCCGCTATGCTCATGGCCATTGGCGAGGCTCTGCCCGAGCACGTCTTTGCCCACGGCTTCCTGACCGTGCGCAATGCCGAGACTGGCAAGGCCGAGAAGATGTCCAAGAGCCGTGGCAACGCCATTGCCCCGCAGGATGTTATCGACATGCTGGGCGTCGAGGGTTATCGCTACTACTTTATGACCGACGTGGTCCCCGGAACCGACGGCGCTATCAGCTTCGATCGCATGGAGCAGGTCTACAACGCCGATCTCGCTAACAGCTGGGGCAACCTCATCTCGCGTTCGCTCAACATGAGCGGTAAGTACTTTGACGGTTGCGCGCCCGCCAAGCCCGCATCGTTCGATGCGTTCGATAACCCGCTGGCAAAGATCGCCGATGGCCTGGCCGAGCGCTACATGGCCAAGATGGATGTGCTCGATTACGGTGGAGCCAAAGACGAGGTTATGGAGCTCATCCACGCCGCCAACCACTACATCGAGGACTCCGAGCCCTGGGCACTTGCCAAGGACGAGGCCAAGGCCGACGAGCTGGCGTTTGTGATCTACAACCTCCTCGAGGCCATCCGCATTGCCGCTCACCTGCTGATGCCGCTCATGCCCCAGACTTCTACCGAGGCCCTGCGCCGCCTGTCGTGCGAGGACGAGGCCGCGAGCGACGACCTCAAGGGCATTTGCGCTTGGGGTCTGCTTGCCGGTGGTCAGCCCGTCGAGAAGGGTGAGCCGCTGTTCCCGCGTCTGGGTTAAGACGCCGCGCGCCATATCGGCAATCTGCTGTTTAGGTGTAAGGGCATGGCCGCAACGGTCCATGCCCTTTTGTTTCAAGACGCCGCCACCATGCTAAGGAGGCAACTATGACAACTTCGCCTTTGGCAAACCCCACGGCAACAAGGGAGCTGCTGGAGGAGTTTGGCCTTGCGACCAAGCATCGCCTGGGCCAGAACTTCCTGATCGACAACCATGTGATCGAGCGTATTTGCGAGCTTTCCGAACTTGCGGGCGATGAGCGCGTGCTCGAGGTCGGTCCGGGCGTTGGAACGCTCACGCTTGCGCTGCTTCAGGAGGCGGCGTGCGTCACGTCGATTGAGGCCGATCCCGAGCTCGAGCCGGTGCTCGATGCCCATGCCGCCGACTATGCCAACTTCCGCTTTATCATGGGCGACGCGCTCAAGGTGTGCCCGGAGCAGATTGAGCAGGCCGCGGGCGGTGAGCCGACGGTATTTGTCGCGAACTTACCCTATAACGTGGCAGCGACGATCATTCTGCAGTTCTTCCAGACGATGCCCGCCCTTAAGCGCGCCGTCGTCATGGTTCAAAAGGAGGTTGCCGATCGCATTGCCGCAACGCCGGGCAACAAGACCTACGGCGGCTATACGGCAAAGCTCGGCCTGTATGCGCAGGTGACGGGTCGCTTTGAGGTGCCGCCGCGCTGCTTTATGCCGGCGCCGCATGTGGATTCGGCCGTCGTGCGCATCGACCGTGTTGACGGCGTAGCGCCCGAGGGGCCTGATCGCGAGTTTGTGGCCCGCGTGATTGACGCTGCGTTTGCTCAGCGTCGCAAGACCATCCGCAATTCCATGAGCGCCAACGGCTTTGCCAAGGACGTGCTCGATGCCGCCTTTGAGGCTTGCGGCATCGCACCCACCACGCGCGCCGAGACGCTTGGCGTTGCCGATTTTTTCCGTCTAGCTCAGGAGCTAATCCATGATGCCTAATGACGAGCGCGTGACGTTTACCAAGAAAAAGAAGACGGTTGCTTGCCCCGTGCCCTTGGCGCCGCTTGCCGATACGCATGCGCACTTGCTCTCGTTTTGGGGCAAGGAAGTACCCGAGACGCTTGTGCGCGCCAAGGCTGCAGGCGTCGACCTGTTGGTGACGATCTTTGATCCCATTGCCGACAAACGCAGCGTGACGGACTATAGCGACTGGCTGATGCGCGAGATTTTGCCGATGCGGGATATTCCGCAGATAAAGTATCTCGCCGGTGTGCACCCCTATGGTGCGCCGGACTATACCGATGACATTCATGCACAGGTCGTTGCTGCGCTTGATGATCCCTTATGCGTCGGTATCGGCGAGATCGGTCTGGACTACCACATGGATTACGATGACGACATCGCGCCGGCGCCCCACAGCGTGCAGATCGACTGTATGGCGCGCCAACTCGAGGTTGCCGTACGCCGCAACGTGCCGGTGGAGTTGCATCTGCGCCACGAGGACGCGGATGGGGAGCGCTCCTCGCATGTGGATGCGTACAACGTGCTGCGCGAGGTGGGTGTGCCTCAGGCCGGTTGCGTGCTGCACTGCTTTGGCGAGGATCGCGCCACGATGGAGCGCTTTGTGGGTTTGGGCTGCTATATCGCCTATGGCGGCGCGGCCACCTTTAAGCGCAACAATGATGTGCGCGAGGCATTTGCGTCAACCCCGCTCGATCGAATTTTGTTCGAGACGGATTGCCCGTATATGGCTCCGGAGCCCATTCGCGGTCTTGAGTGTGAGCCGGCAATGATTTCCATCACGGCAAACGCGCTGGTTAACGACCGTGTCGATCGTACCGGCGAGAACGCCGAGGCAATCGCTCGAGCCGCCTGGGAAAATGCCCGCAAACTTTTTCAAAAATAGTTCTTGCGTTCACGGTGGCGCTCCGTTATTCTAATTCCTGCACGCGGGCGTGGCGGAATTGGCAGACGCGTACGGTTCAGGTCCGTATGGGGGCAACCCCATGAAGGTTCAAGTCCTTTCGCCCGCACCATTGATTGAAAGAGCTCCCAGCAATGGGAGCTTTTTTGTTATGGGCCCATCGTAGGGACTTGAACCTGCGAAGGAGCGAGCGTCAAGAAAACGCGGAGCGTTTTTAGCGAGCTGGCGAGTCCGCCGGCAGGCGGGCGAAGCCGGTGCGGATCCGCGCAGCGGATACGCGGACGTCCTTTCGCCCGCACCATTGATTGAAAGAG
>NZ_JBQKDE010000011.1:0-74600 GCF_052121995.1 Collinsella sp. LCP19S3_A7
GGCGCCATGCGGCACCCGGGGGTATCCGGTATTACCCGTCCTTTCGGGCGGCTATCCCGGGGGAGGGGGCAGGTTCTCCACGTGTTACTCAGCCGTTCGCCACTCGCTTCCACCCGGAGGTGGGTGCCGTTCGACTTGCATGTGTTAGGCGCGCCGCCAGCGTTCATCCTGAGCCAGGATCGAACTCTCCGTCCAAATATGTTTGGGCCTCGAGCCCGTCCGGTCCTCTCAGTCATTCGCTGATCGGTTCCGTTCGATTCATATGGTTCTGTTTGATAGGAAAAGGAATTTCTCGGGGCCGCCTCTCGGCGGCCTTGCGAAAAACGAATCCAAGTCAGACCATTTCAAATGGTTCGATGTCTGCCCGGATGCGACACATCTGGTGTGTCCATCCTCGCAGTATCCGGTTCTCAAGGTGCACGCCTGCGCCGGTTCCCGGTTCGACCGGGCCGCGCGGCAAGGAGATATATTGCCAGACCGGAGGGGCCAGCGGGGCGGGAATCCCGCACTCCATATTTTGTTCACAAATAAATTGATCCTTCAGCTGTTCCACTGAAGTCATATCTGAAGCATCGGCTTCCGGTATTGGCGATGACCAGCTGGTTTATAGGTGTTGAGGTATCGGTCATCTCTGGTGCGCTACTTTACTCTAACGGCATCTGGTTTTGGTTTCCTGTCGGTAAAAGGCTGGTTTTGGCCGCCAGGCGTCCTTATATATAGAGAAGATCGGGTTCGAACCCGTGCACCGGCAACAAAAAAAGCGGCCGGCATCCGCCAGTCGCTTTTCTATTCTATGGTGGGCCGTCAGGGGTTCGGGCCCGCTGCGCGGGCGGCCGCTTCGGCGCCTCCGCGCCTCGCGCGCTGCGCCGGCAAACGCTGACGCGTTTCCTCAGCTCCGCGCCCTTTCGGGTTCGAACCCGTGCACCGGCAACAAAAAAGCGGCCGGCATCCGCCAGTCGCTTTTCTATTCTATGGTGGGCCGTCAGGGGTTCGAACCCTGGACCTTGGGATTAAAAGTCCCCTGCTCTGCCAGCTGAGCTAACGGCCCGCGGATGGCATTGTACCACGGTCTGAGACTATTCCCAACTCCATTGGCCGTTCTGGAAAATCACAATTTCACGTCCATCAGGTGTAATGCCCGTAATATCGATGTCGTCCGTGCCAATCATAAAGTCAACGTGCGTGCTCGAAACGTTGACGCCATGCTCCAGAAGTTCCTCTTTGGACATGTCATACCCGCTTTCGATGCACTCGGGAAAACCGACACCCAACGCAAGGTGACAGCTGGCGTTCTCGTCATAGAGTGTGTCGTAGAACAGAATGCCGCTTTCACGAATTGGTGTGTTCTTGGAAATAAGCGCGACCTCGCCCAGATGAGCAGCACCTTCATCGGTTTCAATAATGCTCGCAAGCGTTGCCTTACCCACGCGAGCGTCATAGTCCACTACGCGGCCGTTCTCGAACTTAATCCAAAAATCGTCAACCTTATTGCCGTGGTGAATGAGCGGCATGGCCGAGTACACGATGCCGTCGGCGCGCATACGATCGGGCGAGGTGAAGACCTCCTCGGTGGGAATGTTGGGGAAGAAAGGGTGACCGTCGGGAGTTCTTCCCTTGCCGCCGGCCCACTCATGGCCTTTCGTCATTCCAATCGTCAGATCAGTTCCATTCGAAGCGGTGTAGTGCAGGCAATCAAATTGATTATCGTTTAGGAAGCGCAGGTTCTTTTCGAATGTGGCGTCATGGAGCTCCCAGTCGCTCTCCGGGTCCTGGCCATCAGCACGAGCGGTGTGCAGAATCGCATTCCACAGCTTATAGACTGCAACCTCATCGGCGTCTCCCGGGAATACCTCGCGCGCCCAAGCAGCGACCGGAACGCCGGCGATGCACCACGGGTTAATGTTGTAGTCCAGTCCACGGCGGAAGACCTTGCACTGCATGTTCCTCGCCTTAGAAGCTGCGGCAGGCTTAGCGGGATCGATACCCTTGAGGGCAGCAGGGTCCGTGCCCTCAATAAAGATAAAGCAGGCACCGTCCTGAGCCAACGAATCCAGCTGCATGCGCTTCCACTCGGGAGTCTGCTCAAAATAGCTTTTCTCGACATGCTCGTAGGTAAGCCTCGTCACGGCATCGTCAGCCCAGATGACCGTCACGTGGCCGGCACCGGCGTCATAAGCCTCCTCAACCACTACGCGCGCAAATGACGCGCACTCGACGGGAGACTGAACGACGACCTCCTGACCGGGCTTAACGTTTACGCCT
Source organism: Collinsella sp. LCP19S3_A7 (assembly GCF_052121995.1). Lineage (NCBI taxonomy): Bacteria > Bacillati > Actinomycetota > Coriobacteriia > Coriobacteriales > Coriobacteriaceae > Collinsella > Collinsella sp. LCP19S3_A7. The sequence goes on from NZ_JBQKDE010000011.1 coordinate 2,263, forward strand.
TTGCGAACAACGAGACGCGCATAGTTTTTAATCTTGGGCTCAAGGGTCTTCATGCCCTCAAGAGCTTCCTCGACCGTTAGGGCAGCTCGGATCATGTGCCACTCCATCTATCTGTAGGACAGTAAAAAGGCGCGCCGCAAAAAACGACGCGCCTTATATCTTAGCGATATCTATAGGTTGTAACGCTACTACTTCTTCTTGGAGGCCTTCTTGTCCTCTTTGGCAGCCGAGCGCTCGATAATAGCGTTGAGCTTGTTATCGGACATGCCCTCGGCCTGCGCGCGATACATATTACGCAAGGGACGGATGCGCACGAAGTCGTAGATGAAGTCACCCAGAATGACGATGTAGGACAAAACGATGCCGACCATCTGGACGGGGCCGGACACCATACCGGCGGGAGCGAAGTACAGCGAAGCCCAAATGGCCACGACGAGCACCATGCCGATAGTGAGCACGGCCCACCAGATGCGACGGCGCTTGGTGTAGTCCTCATCCTGCTGGAGGAGGATATTCGACACCGTGTAGATGCGGTCCTCCTTGGCACGCTGCTTAGCCTTGCGTGCGCGCTTCTCCTCTTTAGAGAGGCCCTCGAGGCTCTCGCCCTTCTCGAGCTCCTTGCGGCGTGCCCTGGATGATGCCGGCACGACGTGAACAGAACTCGCTGCCTGACGAGCGGGCTTGGCGGATGCGGCGGACTTGCGCGCAACCCCGGTAACCTCGTGGGATTGCGTGCGCTTGTTCGTGGCGCTGCGGGTACTCACTTACGCGTTCTCCTTCATGCTTGTAAACTGGGAGCCCGTGATGATCTGGAAGGCCTCGCGATAGCGCTCGGACGTGCCATCGATGACCTCGGCGGGCAGATGCGGGGTCTCCCCCGTCATATCCCAGTTGGCCTTGAGCCAATTGCGGACGAATTGCTTGTCGTAGCTAGGCTGAATCTTACCCTCCTCGTAGCTGGCGGCAGGCCAGAAACGGCTGGAGTCGGGCGTGAGGCACTCGTCGATCAGCGTGACCTTGCCATCGATGACACCAAACTCAAACTTGGTGTCGGCAATGATGATGCCACGGGTCGCTGCATACTCGGCGGCAGCCTTGTAGATCTTAAGAGATAGATCGCGGATCTGCGTGGCGATGTCCTCGCCAACGATCTCGCAGCAACGCTCAAACGAGATATTCTCGTCGTGATCACCGATCTCGGCCTTCGTGGACGGGGTGAACAGCGGCTCGGGGAGCTTGGAGGCCTCGGTCAGGCCCTCAGGCAGCTGGATGCCGCAGACGGTGCCGTTCTCGTCGTAGGTCTTCTTGCCCGAACCGGTCAGATAGCCGCGGACGATGCACTCGATAGGAATCGTCTGGGCCTTCTTAACCAGCATGGCGCGGCCTGCGAGATAGTCACGATACTCGGCAAACTCCTTGGGGAAATCCGCCGGATCGATGGAGACGAGGTGATTGGGGACGATATCGGCAAACTTGTCGAACCAGAACGCCGAGATACGGTTGAGCACCTCTCCCTTAAACGGAATTTCGTCGGGAAGAATAAAGTCGAACGCAGAAATGCGATCGGTGGCGACCATCAACAGGTTTTCGCCGGCATCGTAGATATCACGAACCTTGCCACGGGAATCCGGACGACGCTCCATCGTTGTCACGTGAGTCACTCCTTACCTAAATACGACAGAAATGCGGGTTCTTTACCGCACGTTTTCGCAAACTCGGAGCGGCAGGGACGCGGTCCCTCCTTCACCGAATAGCGAAAAGCTAGTGCTCCATTGTAGTAGATGCCGCGTCCGCCGTGTGCTCGCGGGGCAGATGAATCGTAAAAGTCGTACCCTTTCCAAGCTCCGACTCCACGGATATGTAGCCATGGTGACGCTCGACGATCTGTTTAGTTACGGCGAGGCCGACGCCCAGGCCGCCAGCTTCGCGGGCGCGGCTGGCATCGGCGCGCCAAAATCGTCCGAAGATACGCGACAGATCGTCCTTGGCAATACCGATACCGGTATCCGAAACGGCAATACTGACATGCTTGCGGTCACTGAGCACCGACACTACGACCCAACCGCCCTCGGGGGTGTAGCGCATGGCGTTGCTCATGAGGTTGATGACGCATTGCGTGATCATGTCGGGATCGGCCTCGACGACATCGTCGTGCCCCTGGGTTTCATCTGCAAAGCGAAGGCGAAGGTCACGGTCGGCAAACAGACGCTCCTGGCCGTTCACAATCGATCGCACGAACGGAACCATGTCCACCGGTTCGAGATTGAGCGGAGCCGTGCTGTTTTCCATACGCGATAGGTCGAGCATCTGCTGCACCAAACGAGCGAGGCGACGCGTCTCGGAAGCGACCGTCTCCAGATGCTCGTCGTCGGTGGGGTACACGCCGTCTTGCATGGCCTCGACCGTTGCAAGCATGGCCATGAGCGGTGTACGAAGCTCGTGTGCGACATCCGAGGTCAGGCGCTTTTCGTGCTTCATATCTTTCTCGAGTGAGGTGGCCATCTCGTCAAAGGTCTCACCCAGCTGATCGATTTCGTCATCGCCGCGCAAGCCCGTACGAGCAGACAGATCGCCGTCGCGAATTTGCTTGGCTGTGCTCGTAATACGATGAATCGGCTTGGTAAGCATGCGCGACACGAGCGATCCGATAACGACCGAGATGCAGATTGCAACAACCGCGGCAAGAGCCATGGCGTTAAAGGTCTTCTCCCTAAACGCAGAATCTGCCTTAGTGAGCAGAGCGTCGGAGCCGATAGCCCATAGCTTTACCTGTCCGACATGCTCGCCAGAGGACGTAACGATTTCGACGTTGGCAACGCTATCGGAGTCGGTGGGCGCTGACGAGACCGGGCTATGCGAGGCCTTTTTACCGCTCGAGCTGCTCGACGGCAATTCGCTCTCGCGCACATCGGCGGTCGCACTTGCCGAAGGCCATGAGTCGTCATAAACGACAACGCCCTTTTTGTTGACGACCTGCATACCCAGGTCGTCGGACACCAAGCTCGATGTCGCGACCGTGCGCAGCTCGCCCGCAGTCCAATTGCCGTTTTCCTCATACGACGTCGCAAGCTTTTCGGCAGCAGAATTGGCGATCTCGACGATATTGGAGCGCGTGTAATCCGAAAAGACGGTGCCCCACACAACGGAGACAACGCCCACCAGCACCAATACCGTCATGAGCGATGTCAGGGCAAAAGCCAAAGCCATACGCGAGGGATAGCTCATCGCCGGCCGTGAATCGGAACGAGGCGTGTTCCAACTTGCCTTGGAACCCGCCTCGTTCTCCTGCTTGTGCTTTTGTCCGATTTCAAAGCGCGCAGGTGTCATATGTGATTTACCTATTTCTCGTCCGACTTATCGGTCTTGGCCGGAGCCTCGAAGCGATAACCGACGCCGTGAACGGTATAGAGCCACTTAGGCTTCTTGGGGTCGTCGCCCAGCTTGGCGCGAAGGTTCTTCACGTGGCTGTCGATGGTGCGCTCGTAGCCCTCAAAGTCGTAGCCGAGCACCTTCTCGACCAGCTCCATACGGTTATAGACGCGACCGGGATGGCGAGCAAGCGTGGTAAGCAGCTTAAACTCGGAAGCGGTCAAATCAACTTCCTTGCCCTCGACCAAGATCTTGTGGCCCGAGATATCGATGACCAGATCGCCAAAGTCGAGTACCTCAACGGCGGGCTCGTCTGCCTGGTGAGCACGACGGAATAGGGCTCGAACGCGGGCGACGAGCTCGCGCGGCGAGAACGGCTTGATCAGGTAGTCGTCGGCACCAAGCTCGAGGCCGATGATGCGATCCTCGATCTCGCCCTTGGCGGTAAGCATGATGATGGGCACATCCGAGGTATCGCGGATAGTGCGGCAAACGCGCTCGCCGGGGATCTTGGGGAGCATAAGGTCGAGCACAACCAGGTCGAACTGGTGCTTCTCGAACTCCTCGATCGCAGACTGGCCATCGCCAACGCCAACAACCCAGTAGCCCTCGCGCTCGAGATAGGCAGCGACAGCGTCACGGATCGCCTTCTCGTCCTCGACCAGCAGAATCTTTTTTGCATCTGAAGCCATAACACGGCCCCCCTGTCTCAATTAGCTAAGAACAAGCCCATTTTAACGCACCTGAGCCCACCGGGCATCGCATGGGCGCGACAGCTCGGCGGGCGGTACTCACGGTTACAATGGGCTTATTCCCCCGTTGGCGCCTTTTTAACCCCTCGGCGCTAAAGAGAGAACAGGCGAGCGGTAACCGTCTCGGGAATTCCTTGGCTATTACGCACCGTGGCATAGGTTAAAAACGTATTCGATTTTCCCGCCGTAGCTGGATAATCGCCATATTCGAGAGCGCGGTCGGGCGACAGCAGCGAACCATAGGTTTTAGCGGAGGTATCGATCAGAAAATGCGATGCCTGAACCTTAACCAGATATTTGCCCTTCCTGCCGGCGGCGCACGCAAGCGGTTCGCGCGATAGAAATTGATACGGTCCGCCCTCGTTACCAATGTAGGTACCCATATTGCCCAGGCCGCCCACGCCGGCATAGGTCGCCTCAATGGAGAACACAAACGTATCGCCCATATATACGGCCTCGAAAGGTGACACCGACGAAGGAAGGACCAGCTGAGCCCTCTTGGTGTTGTTGCCGTCCGTCAGGTCGATCGCCGTCATGCCGTAATAGACGCCCTCGTCATTGCGCACGCGGGGTGAGATAGTCAGGATGCCATCGCTCACGCGCGGTGCAGACGCAAAGCGGCCTGTCGACTTCCAGATTGCCTCCGCTTTAGATTCATCGAGCGAACGGCGGTAGCAATATGAATCGCTGCCGGTCTTATTGCCACCGGTCGAAGGCATCTTGTACCAGATGACCGACGAGTCAAAGGCGGTAAACAGCGGAGGGTCGTAATCCTCACCGCCGCGATCAAGCTCAACGGCATTACCAGTAAGCGCCGCGCCCGACAGGGTTTGCGCATAGAGCTTCCACGACGAATTCGCGTAGTTCATCTCAACCCACGCAAACACGCTATCGGTGGCGCGAACGTCGTAAAACGCATAACCGGAACCCTCGACAGGATCGTCAATCAACGTGGTGAGTGAGCCGTCCCCCATGTTGAACATGCCAAGCGTGTTGGCATGCAGCGCAGATGCGGGCGCCATCATCGCCGCAGCGTAACCGCCATCGCAGTAGTACAGCAGCGTCCCCAATGGCAACGTCCACGACGCCGTCGGCTTAAGATCGATGTCGACGGCCTCATACTCTTCGGTAATCGAGACGATCTTGGAATCATCTTTGATAACCTGCGGCTCACCGGCAGCATCATCGCTGGTGCCCGTTTTTTTCGAGCACCCCGCAAGCAGCGTGGCAGCACTCGCGGCAGCACCACCCAACACAAATCCTCGGCGCGTTACCCCATTCTTAACGCGATCAAAAATACTCATTAGGCAATCTCGGCACGCGCGGCCTCGATGGCACGCGTAAGTTGGTCGGCACAGGAGGTCTTTTTCATGCCGCACGTATTGCCGGCCAACACCTCAATCACACGATCGGAAGAAGCACCTTCGACCAATTTAGAGATGGCCTTGAGGTTGCCGTTGCAGCCGCCGGTAAACTCAACGCCCAGCACTTTGCTGCCGTCATCGGAAAGATTGAGGTGAATATTGCGAGTACACACGCCCTGGGGCTTGTAATCAAACGAAATCATGCGATCTCCTTCTCAGAATGTCATTCGAGACGACTATTATCCCCGTCTTTCCATAAATGCAACGAGGCGCTTTACCGGCAACACACATTACCAGCAAAGCGCCCTAAATAGCTAACGTTATGCCCGAACCTACTCGAAGCTCAGCTGCTCCAGACGATCGAAGACCGTATCGATGCGGGTGAGGAAGTCCCACGGATCAAAGATCTCGTCGAGCTTCTCCTGGCTGACGGTGCAGCGCGGATCGGCCTCGAGGCGCTCCTTGAAGGTGGGGCCGGAAACGCAGTCCTGCACCTCATGCCAGGTCGCCATGGCGTTTTCCTGCACGATTGCGTAGGCGTCCTCACGGGTAATGCCCGTATCGACGAGGGCCAACAGAACCTTGGAGGAGAAGATGAGACCGCGGGTCTTGTTGAGGTTGGCCATCATGCGAGCCGGATACAGCTGGAGGCCATCGATAACGCGGATAAGGCACTGGAACATGTGGTCAAGCGCGATAAAGCTATCGGCCTGGGCGACGCGCTCGGCAGAAGAGTGCGAAATGTCACGCTCATGCCACAGGGCGACGTTGTCGAAGGCGACCTGGGCGTTGGACTTCACGACGCGCGACAGGCCGCAGACCTTCTCCATGGTGATGGGGTTACGCTTGTGCGGCATGGCGGAGCTGCCCTTTTGACCCTTGCGGAACGGCTCCTCGGCCTCGAGCGTATCGGTCTTCTGCAGATTGCGAACCTCGGTAGCGATACGCTCGCAGGTGGCCGCCGTGGTGGCGAGGACGCCAGCGAGGTAGGCATGATGGTCGCGGCTGATAACCTGCGTGGACAGCGGGTCGTGAACCAAACCCAGGTGCTCGCAGACATACTCCTCGACAAACGGCTCGATGGAGCTGTAGGTGCCAACGGCACCCGAGATGGCACCGAAGGCGACGTTCTTGCGAGCGTCCTCAAGGCGATCCAGATCGCGCTTGAGCTCCCAGGCCCAAGAGCCAAACTTCATACCAAAGGTCATAGGCTCGGCGTGGATGCCGTGAGTGCGACCGGCGCAGAGCGTGTTACGCTCCTCGAAAGCGCGACGTTTGCAGATCTCGCCGAGTTTCTTGACGTCCTCGATAATTAGGTCGCAGGCCTGGGTGAGCTGATAGCACAGGGCCGTATCGCCCAAGTCAGAGCTGGTCATGCCATAGTGAACCCAACGGCTGGGCTTAGGCTCGCCCTCGGGAACATCGGCGTCGATATACTCCTTCATATTGGTCAGGAAGGCAATGACGTCATGGCGCGTGACTTCTTCGATCTCGTCGACCTTCGCCTTCTCAAAGTTGGCGTGGTCGCGGATCCACTGAGCTTCTTCTTTAGAAATACCGATCTTGCCGAGCTCCGCCTGGGCCTCGCAGGCCAGAACCTCAATCTCCTGCCAAATGGCGTACTTGTTCTCGAGGGAGAAGATGTGTCCCATCTCCGGGCGGGTATAGCGATCGATCATAGCGGCTCCTTTTTGGTTATTGGCACGTTGGTCGTAACCCAACCATTGTACCGTGCGCAGGTGCAAGTATAGGCAGCAGGTATTAACCTAACATTTTGCCATTTGCCTAACGTTCACACCCTGTCGGGTTCGAGTCCCGGCGCTTTATTGAAAAAAGCACGACACCGCAGCGGTGCCGTGCTTTTATTTTTTGGAGCGGGCAACGGGACTCGAACCCGCGAGTGTCAGCTTGGGAAGCTGATGCCTTACCACTTGGCGATGCCCGCATATGTGGGGGATAGTATAACGCGGTTGTCTTGTTTGATACAAGGGCGCTAACTCATGTTTTACGCATGGAAAAACATCTTCTTGTTACTCAAATTGCGAAAACAGGGACTTGAGTAACCTGTTTTACACCGTCTTCTACCTGCTTTTTTGTTTGATTATCTAAAACCGGTCTCCATCTGTTGGGAACTTGGCAAGTTCTTGGTCAGCTCGCGGTACTTACCCGTATGACCCCCGGCGCTAATCTCATCCCACGCGCCGCAATCTCCCAGCGCGGCGCACAAAGGATAAGGAGCAGCCATGTCCAATGCACCCACGCACTCTGTCCACAGCGCAATCGCAACAGCACCGCTGCTCCTATTCCTCTTGTTGTTTCTAGCCTGCGCCACGCCTGGTACCGCCTGCGCCGTCGATGGAAACGATACGCTTAGTTTTCGCACCATCAGCGATATGTGCGGACCGTTTGGCATTGGCAAGTACGAGGCACAAGACGCCTCGATTTCTTACTGCATGAACCAAGACTGCCCCGGCCCCAGCAGCCCGGGAGGACCCTGGCGGACCTACAATCAGGGTTGGACATGGCTCGACAACGAGTTTGCCGCCGTCATCTGCCATGGATACCCTTCCGCCACATCATTTGGCGGCCATAACCTAACGGCCGAACGCGCCCGCGCCGCAACCCAGATTGCCGTGTGGATGCTCAAAGGAACCACGCGCCCCGATGGCTCTTTTGCGTATACAAACAACGCCGGCGTTGCCAAAAGCGGCAAGTTCGATCAAGACGCCGAGGTTGTCGCGGCGGCGCGCTGGCTCTACGACAACGCAAAAGCCGGAAATATTAAGGCCGACCCGCATCGCGCCAGACGCTATCACGGACCCGTCTCTAACGAAGGCCGGCACCAGGATATGCTCTACGTTTTGCCCACCATCAACGTATCCTTTGAAAAAAGATCTGCAAACACTGTCATTACCAGCGGGAACGATACGTATCAGTTAGGTGGGGCGACGTTTAACATCTTTGAGAAAAACACGGACAAACACGTCGGCAGCATCAAAATGGACGGCAACGGTCGTGCACGGGCAACGCTTTTGCCCAACACGGCATACTACCTAATCGAAACCAAAGCGCCGACAGGCTATCTGTCCCGACGCGATCGCATTGACTTTACCACCGGAAAAAGCGGCGGACATGTCACAATCGACGAGCAGCCAGGTTCTATCACGCTGCGTGTCGTCAAAACCGATGCCGCCACGAATGCCGGAGCGCAGGCGGGAACCTCGCTCGCCAAAGCCGAATTTACCTGTGTCTCGCAATCTACCCCTGGGTGGACGCGCACCTTCACGACCGAAGGCGATGGCCAGGCGACCTTAAGCGGCATTCCCCTGGGAACCTTTACCCTCTACGAATCGAAAGCACCAGAGGGCTACCTGCTCCCCCATGACAGCTGGACCTATACGGTCGGTCCCAATCAACTAAACGACATGGGCGTCGTTGAGCTCGAACGCCGCGTCCCCAATACTCATATTGCGTTTGATATCGAGATTTCCAAGTTCAAGGATTACGGGAACGGCGAGCAATCGGGATTAGAACAGCCAGCGGAAGGCGTCGTCTTTGAAATCGTCAGCAACAGCTCTAAGCAGGTCGTAGGCACATTGACGACAAATATCTATGGCTTCGCATCCACCAAAGACCAGTCCAAGGCCTGGTTTGGCGCGGGCACACGACCGGACGGCGTCCATGGAGCCATCCCCTACGATCGTGAGGGGTATATCGTTCGCGAGGTCCCGGAAACTGTTCCCGCAGGCTTCAAGCGGGCAGAGGATTGGACCATCGCGCCCGAGCAAATCGCCGACGGAGCCAAGCTTCAGTACATAGTGGACAATCACACCCTTTCGACACATCTCCAAATCATCAAACGCGATGCCCAGACGGGAGCTTCCGTCCCCCTTGCCGGCTTTAGTTTTCAGCTGCTCAACAGCAACCGTGAACCCATCTCTCAAACATGCTGGTATCCGACGCACAACGTTATGAACACCTTTACCACCAATGCGACCGGCACCGTCACGTTGCCAGAATCGCTCAAGCCGGGCACATATTACGTACGAGAAGTCGCAGCCAAAGCGCCCTACCTTGTGGGCGACGAACTGAAGGTGACGATTCCTGCCGATGCAGATCTCACACCTATCGCCGCCGTCTCGTATTTCAACAGCGCGGCAACCGGAAGCATCGAGATCGCGAAGGCTGACGCAGTAGACGGCAGTGCCCTATCTGGTGCCAAGTTTGAAATTCGCGCTGCCGACGATATCGTTTGCCCCGATGGCCACATTGCCGCCCTTGCCGGTGAAGCCGTTGCCGCCGTCACAACTGATGAACAGGGTAAAGCTCGCGTAGACAACCTTTCGCTGGGTTGCGGAACGGCACGATACGAAGTCGTTGAAACCCAGTCTCCCGACGGCTATCTACTTGATCGGACAGCACATATCGTTGAGCTTACTTATATCGACCAGAAGGTCCCCGTGGTCGAGTCGCAGATCGAATTGCCTAATGATTACACCAAGGTCGATTTCTCCAAGGTCGATATGACAGGCAAGTATGAAGTTAAAGGCGCCCGACTGGTCTTATGCGACGCCGATGGAACAGAAATTGATTCTTGGATATCATCCGAGCAGCCCCATCGCGTGGAGCACCTTGAACCCGGTTCTTATACCCTACGCGAAACAATGTCCCCGCGCTCCTATGACCTCGCTGAAGACGTATCCTTTGAAGTCGAGGATACGGGGAAGATCCAAGCCGTAACCATGACGGATGCACCGATTGAGATTAAGGGGAGCGTCGACAAGCGACAAGAAATCGCGCGGCCAACCGCAAAGGGAACAATGGCGAACGGCGACGGTAAAAACCGGGCGGCGACGCAACCCGACAGAAAGGGCTCCTATTCCTACACCATCGACGCTCAAAACGAATCGAGCACCTGGGTCGACGAGTTCACCGTCACCGACGATCTCGAATGTGCCAAAGACGGCACGGCCAAACTTGTCGCCATTAAAACCCCGATCGCCGTCGGCGACTTAAACGGGCTCTGCAATGTTTGGTATCGAACGTCACCGGCAGACAAGTTGGGCATTAAGGAAAAGGCCAACGCCACACTTGACGATAAACACACCAACCCGTGGCTCGAGACAGCCGAGGTCAAAGAGCGGCTGGGCGAGGATGTGCGGATTGTCGATTACGATGGCTGGAGCCTTTGGAAAGCCGATGTCTCGACCACGGAGTCTTCCACCCTCGAAGTAAAGGACCTTACGCTTTCGGACGACACTGTTATCACGGGGATTCGCTTTGAGTATGGCTCGGTTTCCGCAGACTTTACGACCCGGCGCGACAACGATTCTTGGAGTCGCAATGGGCTTAAAGACGAGCATGACGACCTTGACGACGCGACGGCATCCCTCAAATCGGATTTACACGGAGCAATCATCCGGATGTGTGCAACCTCGTCCTATACGCCCCAAACCGCACTCGCCAACAGTGCCCGTGTTGACCTTTGCCGCAACGGAGGAGGCGAAAAACTCGAGTCGCACGATAAAGATCGTGTTGTTCAAAAATGCGCCATTCCGCAGGATCTTCCAAATACGGGCAATGCACCCATCATCTCTTTTCTCACCGCACTATTGACCGCCGGTGGCACAGCAATTTGGCTCACTTGGCTAAGCTCGGCATCAAAGGAGGAGTAGGTAGAAATAACGGGCGAGCCGATATGCCGGCTCGCCCGTTATCTGGCGTATGTAACCAAAGGCTATTCCGTATACGCAGACCCGCCGTCAACAAGTTCCAGATCGCCATCCGAAATGCCGTCGGCACCCAAACTCTGCTCTTGCTCCACCTCTTCGCTCATCGTAGACCTGGGCGTCGACCCCTTAGCGCCCACGATATATGCGGCCCCCAGACCCATAGCGATGGCGATCAAAAACAGAACCACATAGACGGGCCAATGGCGTTTGATGTATGAAAACACGCTAACTCCTTAGAGGTCCGCTACGAACGGCGGATGACCTCGGTAACAACCTCGGACACCGTAGCGATGTTCGTCGGGTTGACGTTGTACGGCAAATCGTCTTCGGTGCGCGCACAGGCAAGACGCGGGCCATCGACACCGGCAATTGTGAGGGCGCGACGGCTCGCCTCGAGCGCGGCATAGGCATCGGTCTTGGCATAGGGCATCTCAAACGCGCCACAATCAACGTGGAACGACTTGCACACCTTGCTGACCAGATTCATGATGCGGCGATCACCCTTGAGCAACTGTTGCTCGCCTTCGACCGTCACGACCGAAAGCCTACCGGCTCCAATGGACTCAAGATTGATAAAGAACACACCACGCAGCTTATCGCGATGGGCTTCGAGGAACGCCTTCATACCGGCGCCGTCACAATCCGAGGCACCCGTTGCCACAAACCAGATATCGTGACCAAGCAGCTCGTCATCACCCATGGAGGCAACAGCCGAAAGCATGTCCTCGGCAGAAGCGCCGTCAGAAGAGGTGGCACCGCCCTTCCAGCCGTTATCATCGTCCTCAAAGTTATCCCAAGAGCCGATACCGCGGCCAGACTTCTTAGCATCGTAGTCATCCTCGACACCCAGCCAGTCGCTCATGCTGTTCTGCTCATTCTTCTTTTTGCGTCCGAACAAGCCGCCCAGACCGCGCTTCTGAGGCTTTGCCTCCTTGACGACGGGAGCCGAGATGGTTTCGATGGGCTGAGCGCCCGAAGAAACGGGCATGGAGGGGGCAACCGGTGCCGACGTGGGCTCGGGCCCCTGAGCCGTCGCGAAAGGATCGTCGGCCTGAGCCGAGGGGTCGGGGAGATCGAAGAGAGATGTGCGGGATGCGACGTTGGCCTGCTGCATCGAGGGCAGCGACGGATCGGGAACCGAGGCAAGCGGCGAAGAAGAAGGTGTGGGCACCGGAACAGAAGCGGGATCGGGGATATTCATCTGCGGACGCGGTGCGGCCTTGGACGAAATCTGTGCCATGAGCGAATCAACCGTCTCGACCTGCGCCGATGCGGGGTTGGCAACCGTGGAGCCGGGATCGCTCGGGGCAGGCATGGTAAAGATCTGCGTAGAGTACGGCCTGGACTCATCGGCGTTAGAAACCACCGGGGTCTCTTCTTGCTCAACGACGACCGTCGCGTCGGCTTCAATCTCGTCGGCGGTGTTCGTCTCGGCGTCAACGTTCTCAACCTGCTCGGCATCGACACTCTCAGCCGGCTCGGCTTCGGGCGCCTCGATCTCATCTGCAGCATCCTGGGACTCATCGGAAACAGAAAGGGGCTCGGCGATGGCAGTACCCTGCTTCTCGAACGTTATCGTGGCATCGAACTTCGCGGCATCGAGCGTCTCGGTGGCGTCGATTGGCTGCTGGGCCTCAAAGGACGTCGTAGCCTCGGCGACCTCCGTCGCGGCAGGCTGCTCAGCCTCATGCTGTTCAAATTCCCGCGCCGCACGCTCACGCTCGGCCTCGGCAGCCTGCTGGTGGGCAATAGCCTCCTGCTCTGCCACCTCGCGCGCAGCGGCACGCTTTTCCTCAAGGTCGTCGACAAGTTTTTTACCCTTAGCGAGTGCGCCCTTAAAGAAGCTTGAAGCGCTGGCTCCAATCGAAGAGAACGCAGATGCTATATCGGCATGGGGCGTCGCGACCGGTAGATCGGCCGAAAAATCGGTATCGCTCTCATAGGAAACGCGCTGCGGATACTCATCGTAATCGCTGGCGGAATCGTCGTACACATCCTGAACCACCGGAGCGGGTGCAGCGGTGTCCGGCTCGGGTGCAGGGCTGGGCTCGGGCTCCGTCTCGGGCTCGGTATCGACGACGGGCTCGTCGGCAGGCGCGGCGACAGGTTCAACCGAAGCAGGCTCGGGATCGATCGTCGGCTCCTCGCCCTCTTCGTAATCAAGCGTGCACGACTCGGGAAGCATCCCCAAGGCACGAATGGCATCAGAACCAAAGCGAATATTACCGGCAGCATTGCGATACAGCTTGGGCTCGGGCTCGCTCGGCTCAGCGACAGCGGGCGCCCCAATCGACTCGACGACATCCTCATCCGCGACCGGCTCGGCAGCAACCTCGGCTTCAGCCAGAGCCTCGGGAGCAATGACACCAATCAGGGTTTCGTCAGCTGAGGCACCCTCAAAGCCATCGATCTGCTCGTCAAAAACTTCGCCCTGCTCGGATTCGGGAGCGATCGGCTGGCCAAACTCGTCCTCGGTGTAGGAGGGCTCTTCGTACTCGATCGTGTTGCCGTAGTCGTTTTGCTGCTGGGCAGCGGCATACTCAGCCGCCGCGCGCGCCATCTCCTCGGCACGACGCTTTTGCTCATCAAAATAGTCATCAAACGGAATGTCGTTGGGGAACTCGTTTTCTCCCTGGTAAGGGGCAACGTTATCCATGACACCGAGCATCGCGGCTACAGAAGACTTATTGCAGACCGCACCGGACGTATAGGGGAGAACAAAACGGTTGGCAATGATATTGGCCGCGTTGGCGAGCGCCACAAGAGAGGCGAGGATCGCAACGATCCAAAGCAGAACCTTCAGAGCGCCGGGGAGCGGCAGAATACGCAGAATGGCGACGGCGGCGGGGACAATCGTGGCGACCGGCAGCATCTTGGCGATGAGCGCGCGATACGGCGCGTACGGTTCGCGAGCGAGGAGCTCGGCACGCGGAGAATCGTAATGGGCGACAACAACCACCGGACGGTTGCGCGGAGATGCAAGCGGACCTGTGGCCTTGTGATAGGCAATGACATTTTGACTCACGCCCGTCTTGCCCAGGCGAGAGATAACAGGGCGACCGGTACGCTCGAGTACATACAACACGGCACCGGCGATGGCCAGCAGAACACCGATTAAGCCGATGCTGCCGCCAATACCCATAAGCAGGGCACCGGCAAAAGACAGAATGCCTGTGACGGCAAATGCCAGCCTGCTGGGTGCAGGAGCGTTAAATTCCTGGACTTCGGGATCAAAGCCATGATTGCGGAAGATCTGGGCGATATCCTCGGCAGCCAAACGCTCTTCTTCGCTGCACGCCGGCGTGATGCCCGTGCCCTGTAGCAGATGATTGATATAGTTCTGGGTGTTCGCCATGTGCGCTCCACATCCATAATCCGACAAATAGGCCCAATGCTTGCACATTAGAACCGTATATAGTCGAAAGTATACCCCGAGCGAACGCAATCGGCCGAAATCTGGGCATCTTAACGCACTGAGCGGACAAGGATATAGCCTAATCTCCATATCGGATTAAAATCATGGCATCAAATAACCTTCCCATGCGAGGATTCTATGACGGTAAGCGATATGACCGCGACAAACAAAACAAATGCGCCAGAACCCGGTTTCGACAAAACCGCCCAGCGTATCCTCAACCTTTTCTTTGTCCTCAACAGTTCCCCCGAGCCCTTAACTACCGAGCAGATCGTGCTGGATTCTGACCTAGGCTACGGATCGGGCAACGTCGACTCGGATAAGCGAAAGTTTCGCCGCGACCGCGACAAGCTGCTCGAGCGGGGCATTGTGATCAAGGAAGTTCGCGCCGCGGGTGCCCAGGAGACCGAGGAGAGCGCCTGGACAATCGACCGTGAGCATACGTTTGCCGCGGGCGGCTTGATCACCGCAGACGATGCCGACATTCTGCTAAACGCTATCGATCAGACCCTCACCACGGGCTCTTCGGCCTTTGCGACCCCGCTCGCCGACATACGCTCCAAAATTGCCTATCTTACCGGCGAGACGAATACGGCCGAGCCCCCCGTTGTTCACTCGCCGACGGTCGATGCGGTATGGAGCGCGTTTGCCGACCGATGCGCGCTGCGTTTTTTGTATCAAAACGGACGGGGTGAGCAACGACAACGCACTGTTTGCGTCTACGGCATGTTCGAGCGCGAAGGAACAGCCTACTTTTGCGGCCTAGATGACGCCACCGGCAAAATCAGAACCTTTCGCTGCAATCGCATCGTTCGTGCGTGGCGTCCATCGCGGGCCTACGCCATTCCCGCGGACTTCAATCTCAACGATTACCTCTTCTTTGAATTCGATTTCTCCGATTGCCAGCCCGTCACGGCAACTTTCTCGTTTGCTCCGCAGGCTCAATCCGACATGGTCCACGGCCTCACACGTGGGCGAGGAAGGCTCGAGCACGCCAAAGAAGGCTGGACCTGGACCGTTGACGTTCGCGACCTGAATGCGGCGGCGTCATTTTGCATGGAACACAGTGTTGACGGTATGAGGCCCGTAGCGCCCAACGAACTCAAGCAGGCGTGGAACCGCCTCATCGAAAGGACAGTGAGCGCTCATGGCCGTGCGTAAGCTCACCAGCGAACAAAGGCTCTCGCGCTCCATCGACATTATGGAGGCACTCTATGCCGCCGGCGAGGCGGGCATGACGCGAGACGAAATCTGCAGTCGCTTCGATATCTCCGGAGCTTCGCTCGACGAGATCATCGGCATCATCTCGACGCTCGCAGACCGCGAATCGGGCGCGCGCATCATTTGCGAATGCCGCGATGAACGTATGGTTCTCATCGGCGATGCGGGCCGTGTGCTGCCGCTTCGCCTGAGTGCCGCCGAGGGCGCCGTACTCAACCATGAATTGGAGTCGCTCGGAATCGAAGAGTGCGCGGCGGCGCGCATCCGGCGCGCACTCCTTCCGGCGGAACTCGGATACAACCAACGCGTTGTCGATACCGTCGCCCGCGGATCTTATTGGCAGCAACTCTGCTGTGCAATCCAGGATGGCGTGCGATGCCTCGTCACCTACCGCTCCCTGGACGACCAGCATCCACGCAGGCGATTGATCGACCCCCTAAAGATCACGACCAATGGCGACCAAACGTACCTGATTGCCTGGGATGTCGAGGCAGACGGGCAGCGCTCCTACCGTATGGACAAGATCGAGGAGCTTCTGCTGACGGAGGACTCCGTCGTGCGTCACACGACCGAAACCACGTCCCTGCACGATTCCCTTGCACAGGCAAGCCAGAGCGTTAAGCTCCTGATGCCGCTCGATATGGCAAAACGCGTGAGGTGGGCAGGTATCAGGTCAATTAAAGCCGATGGGGAGGGTACGGCAAGCGTGACCGTTTGCTATAGCTCCGAAAACTGGCTGTTTAGCCAGATTATCGCAGCGGGCGGAGCCATCCGCATCGCAGACGACCCCGCCCTTTCAAAGCGTCTATGTGATGCCGCCGAGGCAATGGCCTTCCGTTCTTAGCGATGGCGTTCGTGCGCTTGGCGCCATAACTGAAGATAGTGGCCGATCTGCGCCGTTTCGATGCGCTGATACGAGCTGGTAGGCAGCGATGTCAGAAATTTCTTGCCGTAACCCTTCGTCACCAGACGCGGGTCGGCCAAAATCAACACGCCGCAATCGGTCGATGAGCGAATCAGGCGACCGGCCGCCTGCTTGACCTCGAGAACCGCCTCGGGCAGCGAGTAGCGTACCCAGGCGCGGTCCTCGCGCAGATTGCGCTCGCACGAGAGAGGATCGGTGGGGCTCGAGAATGGCAGCTTGGGGATAATGACGCATCTCAGCGTCTCGCCGCTGGCATCGAAGCCCTCCCAAAATGCCTTGAGAGCAAAGAGCGACGAGGTCGACTCGTTGATAAAGCGATCGCGCAAGCGACGGGGGGACGAATTGCGCTGCTGGCAATTGAGTTCCAGGCCGGCACGCGCCAGCTTGGGCTCAACCCGAGCGTACAGGTCTTCCATATCGCGGCGATTGGTGAACAGCGTGAGCACCGACCCGCCCATGGCAAGATGGGCATCGACCAGCACGCGCTCGAGCGCGGACAGATAGCCCTCGCGGTCGCGAGGGTCGGGAATGTCCCCCGCCACGACTACGGCCATGTTTGAATCGAAGTCATAGCTCGAATCCAGATGTAGTGACGAGGACGCCGAAGCGCCAATGCGATCGAGGCCTACGGCATGGTTAAAGTGCTCAAAGCTCTTGGACACCGTCATGGTTGCCGAGGCAAAGATGGCCGTATGCACCTCGGGCAGCCACTCGTTCGCCAGGGCCTCGCCGATGTCGATGCGCTCGGCGGTCATGGATTCTCCGCCTGCACGTAGGCGGCGGTTGACCTGCAGCGAGTACACATAATGCTCGTCGGTGCCGTCAATGATGAGCTTGAGGTTCTCGGCCAGCTCGTGCAGACGGCGCGAAATATCGCCCAGGTCGACGACGACCTCGGGTTTATCGGCAGCGACAGCCTGCACCAGCGCGGCAACATTTTTATCCGCCTGCTCCAGGGCATCGATAGCAGCGGTGGCAGACTGCAAGAAGTCATGCCAGTCATCCGACTCGCGCAACTCGGGGCCAATCCACAGATTTGCGCTGTCGTAGCCACCGTGGGCGCGACGGCCGAGCTCACGCACGCCGTCAAACACCTCGGCGAGTGCCATGCTCGCGCGTGCGACCGTAGACGTCGCCTTCGCGGTGAGCCCCAGATAAAGCGTGGAGCCTTCGGATGTCGCCAAATCACGAGATACCTGGCTCAATGCACCGGAGCTCGACCCGCCAAGGCGCTCAAATAGCACGCGAGATTCGTCTGCCGAGACCACGCGCGCCCACTGGCGGCGCGCCTCGCGCTCGATGGAATGGGCCTCGTCGATTACCCAGTGGCGGATGGGAGGCAAAATTCTCCCTTCGGCCGCAACGTTGCGAAACAGCAGGGAATGATTTGTGACCACGACATCGGCATGCGCCGCGCGACGACGGGCACCGTGGACGAGGCATTTATCGGGGAAGAACGGACACAGGCGGCGAGCGCATTCGCGCGAGGCCGTCGTAAAGTCGGGACGGTTGACGCTGCGCCAGCGAATGCCGAGCGAATCGAGGTCACCATCGGCAGATTGGCACACATACGCCATGATCACCGCAACCGCTGTGAGCGTGTCGGCAGGATCGCGCTTGGTGGTAATCTCGGTCTGACTTCGGCTCATGCGCTCAAGTTTGCGCAGGCACGGATAGTGGTCATATCCCTTGAGCGCACAGAATGACAAGCCTCCGTCCAGCTGTTCGGCGAGTTTTGGCAGCTCGTGGTACATAAGCTGATCGGCAAGATTATTCGATTTGGTCGCAATGCCAACGGTAATGTTGTTTCGGCGGGCGGCCTCGGCAAAGGGCACGAGATACGCCATCGATTTACCGACGCCCGTACCGGCCTCTATCACGCGATGCGTATCCGTAACCAACGCGTCGCGTACCTCGAGCGCCATGGCAATCTGCTCGTCGCGCGGCTCATAAGTGGGATACATGCGATTGACCAGGCCACCGGGGGCATAATCCGCCTCAATCTCTTCGCGGCTCGGCATGTTAAGAACCGGCAGCTCGTCGGCATCCACGCGATCATCGGCGCGATCGGCCTTGAGCACGTCGGCGCGGGCGGCAGCAAGCGAGAAAATCGAGCCGGGGTTTTGACCTGCCAAAAACGAGAAAATGGGACGATAGGACCAAGGAACATCCGCGTGCATATCCGCCAGACGCGCCATAAGGCCCTGCGGCAAGTCCGTAAGGGCAACCAGCAGCACGCGCCACACCCCACACAGGGCATCGACATCGGCGTTTGCGCGGTGCGACACGGAGTCGCAGCCAAACAGATCGGCCATAAAGGACAACTTGTGCGATGCCAGGCGCGGCAGCGCGATACGGGACAGCGCCAGCGAATCGATCCAGATGTCGCTGACGTTGACACCGCCCTTGACCGATTCGATGAACGATCGGTCAAACGTGGCATTGTGCGCGATAACCGGGCACCCGCCCACAAAATCGGCGAGCGCAGCCACGGCCTCTACAGCCGAGGGGGCATCGGCCACATCGGCGTTTGTGATGCTTGTGAGCTCAGTGATTTCGGCAGGGATCAGCTGCTTGGGATGCACAAACGTATCAAAGCGGTCAACGACCTCGCGGCCCGAAAGACGGGCCGCGGAAATCTCGATAAGCTCGTTGTCCTGGACCGAAAGACCCGTGGTCTCGGTATCGAGGACGATAACATCCTCCTCGATAAGGCCAAACGATTGTGTGCGGGCACGCTCGGCGAGCGTTGCATAGGAATCAATGACAAACTGCGGCGTTCCAGGAGATACAGCGTCCTCGATTAGCATGCAATGCCCGCTCGACGGAGACCCATGCGAATCAGACTGTCACAGACCTGCGGGAAGGTCATGTCTTTGGTATGACGAATCTCGTCCGGATACAGCGACGTATCGGTCATACCGGGAATCGTATTGGTCTCGAGGATGACGGGGCCGTCCTCGCTCACGATAAAATCGCTGCGCGAAATGCCCAAACAGCCGAGGGCTTTGTGGGCCGCACAGGCAAGTTCCTGGGCACGAGCATAGTTTTCGGGCGAAATCTGCGCCGGAATACGGTGGATATCCGTGGGATCGACGTACTTCACATCCAGGTCATAGAACTCGCAGTCCTCAGGCTTGCGAATCTCGACGATCGGCAGGGCGCGCACGTTATCCTCGCCGTAGACGCCTACGGTAATCTCGGTTCCCTCGATGCACTTTTCGACCAGCACCTTATCGCCGTACTCAAAGGCCTTGGCGATGGCGGCAGGCAGCTCAGAGGGCTCGTGTACCAGGGAGATGCCGTAGCTGGAGCCGTTGACGGCGGGCTTTACAAAGCAACGATCGCCGCAAATCTCAACGATGCGATCGATATCAACCTCGTCGCCCGCCTCAAGCGCCAAACCGGGGGCAATGGGGATGCCCGCCTTGGCATACAGAAGCTTTGAAACCTCTTTATCGGCGCCACACGCGCTGGCGAGCACACCCGACGCCGTATAGGGGATACCCAGCGTCTCCATGGCCCCCTGCATGGCGCCATCCTCGCCGCCGGCGCCGTGCATGGCGATAAACGCCACGTCAAAATCGCCAGTTGCCATAGTCACCATAAAATCATCGGCAGCCGTATCGAGCAGCTCCACCGAAGTGTAGCCAGCCTCCTTTAGGGCCACCACGACGTTCTTTCCCGAATTGAGCGAAATCTCGCGCTCGGCGGAATGGCCGCCCGCCAAGACCGCTACGTGCATGTTCTCTAGGCTTTTACCCGGCATGGGCAGACTCCTCCTCTATGATTTCTGCAGCTGATACCATATTGTAGCGATACCCCCTACGTTTCCCCAAAATCGAAAGGCTTCCATGAATCCCAGGACTAAATCTCAGGACATTCGCGACTTGAGCCAAAACGATATTCGCGAGCTCGTGGCCGAACTCGGCCAGCCCGCTTTCCGCGCGAAGCAGCTCATTGAATGGGTTTTTGAGAAGAACGTTTGTTCGTTTGACGATATGACCAACCTTCCCAAGGCTTTCCGCGAGCAGTTAAAGGAGGCATTTGCCTTCGACACGCCGACCGAGCTCACCAAGCAGGTGTCCAAGGACGGCTCTCGTAAATACCTACTCGAGTACCACGATGGCATTTCTGTCGAGACCGTCGGCATGCCCCGTCGTAACAAGCTCTCTGTCTGCGTATCCACCCAGGCCGGCTGCGGAATGGGCTGTGCTTTTTGCGCTACCGGTCTCAACGGCCTCAGGCGCTCGCTGACCGCCCAGGAAATCGTCGACCAGGTACTTCACGTTTCCAATGATTTTGGCGAGCGCGCGACAAGCGTAGTGTTCATGGGCCAGGGCGAGCCTTTTGCCAACTACGATGAGGTTCTTAAGGCGCTGCGCATCCTTAATGACCCCGACGGTATCGGCATTGGAGCGCGCCATCTCACCGTGTCTACCAGCGGTGTTATTCCTGGCATCCGTAAGTTTGCCGACATTCCCGAGCAGTTCACCCTAGCTGTCTCGCTGCACTCCGCTATCCAGTCCACACGCAATAAGCTCATGCCCGGTGTCAAGAAATACACACTCCTGCGCCTACACGAGGCACTGCAGCTCTACACCGAGAAGACCGGCCGCCGTCCGACGTACGAATATGCCATGATCGAGGGCGTCAACGACACTAACCCCGAAATGCAGGCGCTCTGCGACTTCTGTGAGGGCACGCTATGCCACGTCAACCTGATTCAGCTCAACGATATTGAGGGCAGCCCGCTCAAGCCGTCACCGATCCATAAGGTAGAAGACCTTCAACGCCGTCTTGAGTCCCGTGGTATCGAGACCACGATCCGCAACTCTCGTGGCAACGATATCGATGCCGCTTGTGGCCAACTCAAGCAGCGTTTCAAAGTTCAGAAGAACGCCTAGGGGAGACCAGCCTAAACGTTTCATGTGAAACATCAGAAAGCCCCGGTTGCTTAATTGCAACCGGGGCTGTTTCATATTCATCGATTATCTGCATCATACGATTGTCCAGCATTTTTTAGGACGAAATTAGGGATCCCTGTTCTAGTGATCAGACAATGGCCCCTCAGAATAAGCGATTAATTGTTAGGTACCTAAAAGCCTACATTTTCCCACTGATGATTTACCCAATCCTGGTTGATCTTGGGATTCTTAGTCATCTGAGCTGTACGCATGGCAACATCCTCAGTCATAACATCCATTTTCTTTTTAGATGTTTCGACGATATCCTGCGCTCCGCGAAGTAAACGACCACGTAATTCGTCATCTGTCGCAATCTTATAACCGGCAAAAGCGCCAACTGCAACAGTAGCAGCCAAAGCGACAGCAGTCAGAACTTTATTCCTCATCCTGACCTCCTTGATCAAATTGAATGATTTCGCCCAGAATGCGAGAGAGCTCCTCTTCATCCTTAAATTCAATCTCGATCTTATTCTTGCCGCGCGAGCTCTTTACGCGAACGTTCGTGTTAAACACCTGACGCAGAACGCGTGCCGCCTTTTTAAAAGACTGAGGCGTTGCGGTTCGAGGCGTTTTTGGTGTCTCTCCGGCAGAAAACAACGGAGCAAGATTTTCTGTCGCGCGGACGGACAATCCTTCTGCAATGACCTTCTCAGCTAACTTAATTCGTGCATCTTCATATGGAACCGCAAGAATTGCACGAGCATGGCCAGCAGTCAGCTTACCTTCAAAGATCATCTGCTGAACAACCTCTGGAAGATCAAGTAGGCGCAGCGAATTGGTGATTGCAGAGCGAGACTTGCTAACAGCCTTTGACAAGGCCTCTTGAGTCATACCACTCGCATCGATGAGCT
Organism: Collinsella sp. LCP19S3_A7; assembly: GCF_052121995.1. Taxonomy (NCBI): domain Bacteria; kingdom Bacillati; phylum Actinomycetota; class Coriobacteriia; order Coriobacteriales; family Coriobacteriaceae; genus Collinsella; species Collinsella sp. LCP19S3_A7. Next base: position 24,859 of record NZ_JBQKDE010000011.1, read on the forward strand.
GTCGATACCCCTTAGCCTCTTCGACGGGATTGAGGTCAGAGCGTTGCAGATTTTCAATCAATGCAAGCGCAAGCATCTGTTCATCATCAACATTTTTTATGATGACAGGAACTTCCTCAAGTCCAGCAAGCTTAGAAGCCTGATAACGGCGCTCACCCGCGATAATCTCATAACCATTACCGTGCTTGCGTACAAGAAGCGGCTGAAGAACGCCATGCTCCTGAATCGACTCACTCAACTCTCTAAGCTCAGTCTCATTAAAATGAATTCGGGGTTGGTTGGGGTTTGGAACGATATCTTCGATTGGAAGTTTAGTTTTCGAAGCAGCATTGGATGCGGACGTCGCAGATCCACCGGTCTCATATTCTGCTTCGGAGACCAGCGCATTGAGTCCGCGACCTAAACCGCCACGCTTCTTAGGACTAGGCACGTTTGATCACCTCTTTGGCAAGGTTCATATACGCCTTTGCACCCTTATTTTGCGGCGCATATGTAATCACCGGCTCACCGAACGATGGTGCTTCTGATATTTTAACTGTACGCGGAATCAAGGTTTTAAATGCCTTATCGCCAAAGTACGACTGCACTTCTTCGACGACCTGATTTGAGAGCGATGTGCGCGAATCATACATCGTCATAAGCACGCCATAGGTATCAAGGCTCTTATTTAAGCGTGTTTTGACCATCTTCATCGACTCAAGCAGCTTCGTAACACCTTCGAGTGCGTAATACTCGCACTGAATCGGAATCAGAACACTGTCCGCCGCCGTCAACGCATTAATGGTCAACAAGCCAAGTGAAGGCGGACAGTCGATAAATATGAAGTCAAACTCATCCTTAACAGGCTCAAGCAGATCCTTCAAGCGCGTTTCTCGTGCAATTGCGCTTACAAGCTCAATTTCGGCACCTGCAAGCTGGATAGTAGCCGGAATTACAAATACCTTACTGCAATTTGTATCCAGAACAAGCGATTCTGCCGGAATATCATTCAGCAATGCATCATAGATGCAGTTATCGAGTTCTTCTTTTTCGATTCCAAAGCCGCTCGTGCTATTACCCTGTGGATCAAAATCGACAATCAGCGTCTTTCGACCCTGTTCACCCAGTGCTGCTGCAAGGTTTACTGCTGTGGTGGACTTACCCACACCACCCTTTTGATTGATGATTGCAATGATACGCGTGTCTTTTGCGCTCTTTGAACGCTTAACGTCGCGAAATCCCACGGTCCCTCCTGGTGTATTTTAAGCTGTTAAACGGAGGATGTTTCACGTGAAACATTCCGATTCATCATCTGTTATGTTTCACGTGAAACATAACAAGTACTTACTATCCATTATGTTTCACGTGAAACATCTAGGCAAGCGGATTCTTCTTCGCCATGCCATTAGCACGTGGAAGCGAAATAGCTGCCGGACGAGATTTTTTTAGAATGATAAACTCGCGATGACCCAAGCCATTTGGCAAATCTAAATCATCTGTCATAAGTGTGGTGAACCCGCATATGCTAGCGGCAGTTAGACCAGACTGAAGTTCGACGTCTGACGGGTTTCCCTTAGTAATAACAAAGAGACCACTATCTATTAGAAATGGTGAAGCGTACTCGACGAGAACTGGTAACGGTGCAAGTGCACGAGCAGTAACAACAGCAAACTGTTTCTTATGGCTTCGGGCATATTCTTCAAGACGATCATGAACCGCGTGAGCATGCTTGAGACCGAGAGCCTCAACAAATGAGTTAACGGCATCAACCTTCTTGCCAACCGAATCGATATAGGTAGCCTTACGTCCGCTAGCAATTGTCAAAGGGATACCAGGAAACCCAGCACCAGTACCCATGTCTAACAAAGCGCCTTCTGGAGCTATGTCTATATAGGGAAGCAACACAAGCGAATCAAGAATATGAAGAACAGCCGCATCTTCGATATTTAGGATGCGCGTAAGATTGGTGGTCTTATTAGCCTCCAAAACAAGATCTAAATGCTCAATACAGGAGCGAAGGGCATCATTGGAGACCTTCAAAGAATAGTCTTCGCAATACGAAATTAGACGACTAAGCATCTGGCTTGTCTGCTCATCGGTTAGTACAAACAAGACAAACTCCTATCTGACAAAAATCAGTGTATCAAGAACTTTTGACAAAAAAAGGGGACGTGGAAACCACGCCCCCTTAAGATAAGCTCGTTTAGGTCATCGAGCAACAATCACAACATGACGATCGGGGTCAGAACCCTCAGAATGCGTGTCGACGGCGTCGTTGCCGCGAAGAGCAATATGAACCAGACGGCGCTCGTAGGCATTCATGGGAGGAAGCGAAACGCTTTTGTGAGTGCGAACTGCCCGCTCGGCAGCAGACTGAGCCATAGAGGCAACCTTGTCCTGGCGGCGGCTCTTATATCCCTCGACGTCGACGACAACCGGATACCTAAAGCCGAGCTTGCGGCTCACCAACAGCGAGAACATAACCTGAAGGGCATCAAGGGTGCGACCATGACGACCAATTAGGACGGCAAGGTCGGGAGCCGTTACATCAAGAATCAGTTCGCCCTCGTCGCCCTCATACTCATCGATAGGAGAGTTGGCGGCGTCGAAATGCGAAAGGATGGAACGAAGAATAGAAATCGCAACATCGGCAATGGTGTCGAGCTCTTCATCCGTAAGCTCTTCACCAGCCTTGTAGCGCTGTGCAATCTCGAGATAATCGCCCGCGGCCTGCGGGGCAACCTCCTCAAGCATATCCTCGACGATCTCTTCAGACATAACGTACTCCAAAAGTTAGGTACCTAAATAAGATTACTATACCGCTACTTCTTCTTGTGCGGGCGCGGCTTCTTCTCGCGACGCGTGACCTCAACCTGCAGCGGGGCGTTCTTAAGACGCTCCTCCTCTTCGGCCTTAGCCTTATCGATAACCTTCTGCGTCACAAAGATCTGCTGGATGACCTGCCAGGCAGAAGACACGTCGTAGTACAAAAGAACACCAACGGGCAGGCTCCAACCCATCCAGAGCATCATGACGGTCATGACGACGGCCATCATGCGCATGCTCTGGGCCTGCTGACCAGTCTGATTGCGCGACATGTACAGCTGCGGAATCAGGGTCAGGACAGCAAACAGAATCAGGCAAACCAGCGCAGGCAGTGCGACCATAAAGCCATCGGCAAAAGAGGCACTCGGCGTGGTAGTCAGATCGGGCAGAATGTTGAAGAACGAGAAGGTGCCCTCGTTAAAGTAATGCGGCAGGTTGCGCAGAAGCGTAAACAGGGCAATGAGGATAGGCATCTGAATCAGAAGCGGCAGGCAGCCGGACAGCGGATTGAACTTGTTCTCGCTGTAGAACTTCTGCATCTCCTCGGCCTGACGTTGGGGATCGTCGGCGTAGCGCTCCTGGATCTCGAGCATCTTGGGCTGCAGCACCTGCATACGGGCCGTCGACTTGGTCGACTTGAGCATGAGCGGCGTCAGCAGCAGACGGACGATGACCACCAGGATAATGATGGACAGGCCCCAGTCGACCGCAAAGGTCTGGATGAGCTTGAGCAGCTCGAAAAGGATGTTAACAATCCAATCCCACATGTAATTTTTCCTCCGATAGCGAGTGCCCGCTAGGGCACAGGGTCATAACCGCCGACGTGCAGGGGATTGCAGCGAGCGATGCGCCTCACGGCAAGCCAGCAGCCTCTACAAACACCGTATTTCTCGATAGCCTGGACGGCGTAATGAGAACACGTTGGATAAAAAATGCAGGCGTCAGGCAATAAGGGCGAAATAACCTGTTGATATATGCGAATAGGAGCGATGGCAACACGTCGCAAAACGTGATTGCTCATCGCTCCTCCCCGGCAACGCCGGCGCGTATCACAAGCGAACGCAATGCCTCGTTCATTTCCTCCGGCGACGAGATCCTCGTCTTGGGGGTCGCGAACAAGATGATATCATAACCCGCAACGGGAAATCCGCAGCTGCGGGCGGCCTCGCGCATCACACGCTTAGAACGGTTGCGCACAACTGCGCAACCGAGTCGTTTAGCACCAACGAAGGCGACCCTTCCAGAGTCGCCTTCGCCAACCGATTCACATATGGTCATTCGAATCAGAGGATGATTGAAACGACGCCCCTGACTGAACACATGCTCGAAATCTTGCCGAGACTTAATAGTCTTCATGCGAGATGTGTGTATCGCTGCTAGACAGTGAGACGCTTGCGGCCCTTGGCGCGGCGACGGGCGAGCACGGCACGACCACCCTTGGTGGCCATACGGGCACGGAAGCCATGGGTCTTGGCACGCTTACGCTTATTAGGCTGATACGTACGCTTCATCTTAAGTTCCTCCTGCTGCATTTCGAGTGTCCGCGAGGGCGCGGACGCAGATATAGACACGTGAGCTTGAAGATTGTAGGGAAATCAATGTTCAAATGTCAAGAAATCAAAGGTAAAAGGTTGCGCAGTTCACACGGTTCCGCCATAAGCCGGATGAGTTTTTGAGTATGACTCCAACTTTTCACGATATTTCACCGAGTTTTCGACAGGTCATGTTGGCAATGTTGAGAACTTTTCGCCCATTTTCCAAAGTTTTCAACATGTTTTGAAAACTTGTCGAAAGATGAGAAACATTGCGCGGTGAGCTACTATTTATCCGAAACCTTTTGAAAGATTGCGAGCGGCATGTCTGACGACTTTTACACCATGGTCGATTCCGGTGACCCGGCACCCGACAACGAGCACATCAACGGCGTACGCGAAGAGCGCGAAGAGGGCGAGCAGACATCAAAACAGACACCGAAAACCATGTATGCGGCGCGCGTCGCCGTCTATGACGACATGCTTTCGACCCCGCGCGTGATCGTCATCGAGCCGCAAGACATCCGCACGTATCTGGAAGAGACGACTAACACCGTCTACCAGTGCATGAAAGAGCAAGGCGGACACATCTCGCTCATGGTTATCCGCGAGATTGTCGAAAACTTTATCCACGCCCACTTTGCCGAGCCCATTATCTCGATCCTGGACGGCGGGGAAACTATCCGCTTTGCCGACCAAGGTCCGGGCATCGACGACAAAGAGCGCGCCTTCGACTTTGGCGTCACCAGCGCAAACAGCAAGATGAAGCGGTATATACGCGGCACCGGGGCAGGTTTTCCCATGGTGCAGGAATACCTGGAAAACGCCGGCGGGGCAGTCTCCATCGAAGATAACATGGGCAACGGCACCGTCGTCACGGTGAGCCTCGACCCCAAGCGCGTGCAGGAAATTGAGCGCGCGGGAGGGCGCGGGGCAGCCGTGCGCCCCGAGGCCCAGGGGTCGGAATACCCACTGCCGGGAGCATTTCCACAGCAAGCAATGATGACTCCGCAGCAAACCATGGCCGCGTCCCCACTGCAACGGCCCATGGCTTCGCAGCAGATGCATCAACCCAGCATGCCGCCCATGCAGGACCCCCAGCCCGCGGGACAGACGACAACTCAAGGCTCGGCAGAGTCCATGGTCCCGGCCGATTTGGATGCAGCCGCGATGCAGCAGGTGACGGGCATGCAAGGAGCTCGGCAGATGGGCTTCCAACCGTACCCGCAGGCATATCCGGGACAATATATGCCGCAGCAGGGATACTCCCAGCAATATATGCAGCAGTATCCCCAGGGCTATCAGCAGCCGTATCAGCAGATGCCGCAGCCGTACCATCCCTGGGCCCAGCAGATGCCGCCGCAGCCATACCAACAGTGGCCGCAAAGTTTTCAACAGCCGATGCCAACCATGCAGAGTTCTCAACAACCAGCAGCTCAAATGATGTATCCTAATGCGGCGAATCAATACGCACAGCCGCAACCGGACGTGTTTGTGAGCGAGCGCGGCAACGCGGCGCTGGGATATCTGTCTCAAAACCAAGAGTGCGGCGCCACCGACCTGGCGCGAGCATTTGGAAACTCCGCGCCCACGTGGTCACGCACACTCAATGACTTGGCGCAGGCCGGCTTGGTAATCAAACACGGTCAGAAATACCATCTGACCGAACTCGGCAGCGCTCGCGTGCGTGCCCAAAGTTAAGGAACGGGAGAGACAGTGGACGAGGAAGCAAGCATCATCCTGGAGGATGCCATCGCCTTTTGCCAGCGCGACGGCCAAGATGCACGCCTCATCAACATGTTGGGGCAATCGCGTGCCGTGAGCCTGACCGAGGACACCTTGACCATCGAGGCACCGTCGCGCTTTGCCATTGCGCAGCTCAAAAAGCACCAGCCGACTATCGAGCACTACCTAGAAGAGATTGCCTTTGCGCCGATCGCGCTCAACATCGTGGCCCCGCAGGGTCCCACGACAGGCGCCACAGGGACGGCACCCGTCACTCCCCCTTTGACGACCGTCGCCCCCGTGGCGGCTCCGGAGACCAATGCGAGCGATGTTTCCCGTGAAACCATGCCCCACGCAACAGCCGTGCCGGTAGCAACCGCGCCCAGCGTTTCACACATGCCCGTCGCGCACGACGCGACGCCGGGCGAAGAACCGGGCGTCGCGATCAAAAACACGCTGTCGGCCGACGATTTCCGCCGCATGATGAATCAGATGAAGGGCGTGGCACCCGCCAAGAACGCAAAACCAGTCTCGACATCGCCTGTGAGCGTGCCTGCGGCTGCGGCGCCGGGCGAGCAGAACGCCGATGGCGCACCCCTCGTGGCCAACTCAAAATTCACCTTCGAAAACTTTGTCTACGGCCCCGAAAACAGCCACGCCTATCGTTCGGCGCTTAAATTCGCCGCACTCGCAGACGAACGCGGTACTTGCACATCCCTGTTCATCTATGGCAAATCGGGATTAGGCAAGACCCACCTGCTGCTCGCTATCAAAAACGAGCTCGCCGAGAAGTCGCCCGAGATCAAAGTGAAATACGCCAACTCACAGGCATACATCGATGATCTGATGACAGAATTCGACCGCCAAAAGAAGAGTAACGCCCCCATCATGCAGGCATACCACGGCGTGGACGTGCTCATCATCGATGACATCCAAAACATCATCGGCAAGCGCGCGAGCGTGGATTACTTTTTCCAGCTCATGGACGAGTTTATCCGCAACAACAAGAAGGTCGTGATTGCCGCAGACCGTGCGCCCAAGGACCTGAACATGGACGAGCGCCTGACCAGCCGCTTTAACGCCGGCATGCTCTGCTTGGTAGCAGAGCCCAGCTACGAGATGAAGTACAAGATTCTGCAGCGCTATTACGAGAACACGATCGCGGCGGCGCCCGAGGCGGGCGACGACTCGCTGCTGGCGGCCTACGGTGGCGACAGCGGACATCTGACCGACGAGCACTTTAAACATATGGCGGAGGTATCGGGCACCAACATCCGTGAGCTCGAGAGCTTCTGCGAGCGCTGCGCCGGGGAGGCGGGCGACCGCGAGCGCGAGGGTAGCGAGCTGAGCTTCGACGATATCGATGCCATCGCCAGCCAGTACTTCGACACGTCGGCCAAAAAGATCAACGTGCAGACAGTTCAGTCTGTTATCGAGGAGCAGTATGGCGTGACGCATGAGGAGCTCATTGGTCCGCGCCGCAATGCCAATATCGCCAAGGCGCGCCATATCGCCATCTACCTAGCGATCGAGATGTGCGAGATGACAACCACCGCCGTGGGTGCGGAGTTTGGCAACCGCAACCACTCGACCGTCAGCACGAGCTACAAAAAAGTCCAGAAGATGATTCAGGAAGACCGGACCGTGACCGAGGACCTCAAATCGCTACGAGACAAAATTACACTGCGCTCGTAGGGAAATAGGCACACCTGTTGAAAACTTGTCGAAACCGCGGGCATAAGGTGTCTAAAACCCAGCCCGCTCCGATGAAAAGTTTTGCGCAGGTTTTGAACGTGGAAAACGACCCCTGTTGCACACAGGGAACTGTCGATTCTCTTTTTGGGTTTGACCTGCATGTTTGGGAGTAATCAACAGTTTCGTCAGTACTATTACTATTATTAAGATATTTATATCTATAGAAAGGTATTAAAAGATGAAGTTCACCGTCAGCCAGAGCTCGCTTACGCAAGCAATCGGCGTCGTCATGAAGGGTGTCGCTTCGGCATCCACCCTCCCTATTCTGTCGGGCGTGCTCATCAAGGCACAAGACGGCATCTTGGAATTCCAGACCTCTAACTACACTATCTCGATTCGTCACCGCATCGCGGCACATGTGGAAGAGGAAGGTGAGATGGTGATCCCCTGCAAGATGCTCTCCAACATCACCAAGACCCTTCCCGATGCCCCAGTTACCTTTGAGCTTTCGGAGCGCCAGGTGCTGATCGGTTGCGAGAAGAGTTCCTTCCGCCTGAATACGCTCGATGCCAACGATTTCCCCGAGTTCCCGGCCTATGCCATCGAGAGCGCCGTTGAGCTCCCGACCGACATTCTGTCCGAGATGGTCAGCCGCGTGTGGCGCGTCACCTCGACCGACAAGGCCCGCCCCATCCTGGGCGGTGTGCATATGAGAGTCGAAAACAACACCGTGCGCCTGGTGGCGACCGACTCCTTCCGTCTGGCCGTGTGCGATACGCAGGTGGAGACCTCGACGCTCGAGGGCTCCTTTGAGCTCAACGTGCCGGCCGATGCCTTCAACGACGCCCTGAGCATCATGGCGAGCCAGGCGACCATTATGATCGGTGCCACCGACACACAGGTTGTCTTTGAAGCCGGCAACACCACCTACGTGTCGCGCCGCATAGAGGGTATGTATCCCAACTACAAGCAGCTCATCCCCGATTCGTGCGTAACGAGCGTCAAGATCGACGTGGCGGCTTTTAATGCCGCCCTCAAGCGAGTGGCGGTCATCGCGAGCGCCAACCCCGCCGTCAAGTTTGAGATCGATGTCGAGAACGGCCAGATGGGCCTGTCCTCCATCTCCAATGACCAGGATCTGGCGCAGGAGACGATCGACGTCGAGGCCGAGGGCGAGTCGGGCACCATTGCCTTTAACTACCACTACATCTTTGGCTGTCTCAACGCCCTGTCCAAGGAGAAGGAGATCACGCTGGAGCTCAAGAGCTACTCGCAGGCCGGCATCTTTAAGTCCTACGACAAGATCAACTATCTGTACCTGGTCATGCCGGTGCGCATCTAGCGGCGCCCTATGGCCATGTTCGCCCGCGATCTTTCCGTCGTGCGCTACCGCAGCTTCGATAGCTATCGCCTGGAACTGAGCGATGGCGTGACGGTGCTCGCGGGGCCCAACGCGGCGGGAAAGACCAACCTCATAGAGGCGCTGCAGCTGCTAACGAGCGGCGCCTCGTTTAGGCATTCCACTGCCGTCGAGCTTGTGCACGACGGCACGGGTTTGTGCAAGGCCGAGCTTAGGCTCGAGGGCGATGGCCGCGTGCTGGACATGGGCCTATGCGTGGAGGACGGTAAGCGTTCGTTTAGCCGCAACGGCAAGCGATGTGCCGCCTCTGGTGTGCGCGGCGTGCTGCCGAGTGTTTTGTTCTGCCCCGATCATCTGGATATGGTTAAGCGCGGTGCCAGCGTGCGTCGCGCCGCGCTCGACGACTTTGGTGTGCAGCTGAGCGCCCGCTATGCCGATCTGGCAAGCGCCTACGGCCGCTGCGTGACGCAGCGCAACGCCCTGCTCAAAGAGACATGGTGCTGCCGTGAGATGCTCGGTGCGTGGAATGAGTCGATTGCCCGCGCCGGATCGGCCCTGCTGGTGCACCGCTTGGCCCTGCTCGATCGCTTGGCCGCCCACGTGCGCAATGCCTACGGGCTGGTTGCGTCCGGGGAGGAGGCCGATGTGGCCTATGCGTCCACGTTGGGAGAGCTGCCCCAGACCGATGACCGCGAGGAGCTGAGGGGCTGGGCATACGAGCGCATGCTCGCGGCGCTCGACGAGCGCGCCGACGAGGAAATCCGCCGCGGCGTGACACTCGTGGGTCCGCACCGCGACGAGATTGAGTTTTCGGTCGCCGGCCGCTCGGCTCGCTCGTTTGCCAGTCAGGGTCAGCAACGTACGTTGGTCCTGGCTTGGAAGGTGGCCGAGGTGGCCGTAGCCCGCGATATTCTGGGTACCGCCCCGCTGCTGCTTTTGGATGACGTGATGAGCGAGCTCGACGGCGATCGCCGCGCCGCTTTTTTGCAGCTGATCGGCGACGACATCCAGACAGTCATAACCACCACCAATTTGGGATACTTTACCGATGAGTTGCTTGATCGAGCCAAGGTGGTGAGCATGGGTGAGGCGTGCTAATTACGAGCGTGAGAACGGCACGGCTGCCTTCAGTGACTTTTTGGGTGCCGAGCGCCAGCGCATCTTGGCGTCGGCTACGCCCGAGCGTCGTGCGCAAATGGAGGCCGCCGAGGAATCGCGTACGGTCTACCGTGCTTGGAACGCGGTGTGCTCGGGCACGCGCGAGGGCCGGCATGTGACGGGGCTGCGTTATCTTCCCGAGTCCAACGAGCTGCTGGTGTATCTCGATTCGCCCTCGTGGACACAGGAGATGACACTTTTGCGCGAGATAATCCGCGCGCGCATGGAGCGTGCCGGCGCGCATGTGGATGGCCTGGTATTTAAGACGACCCGCCCCGGCCACACGCCGCCCGCGGCAAAGGAGCGCCTGCGCCCGGTCGCGCCCCCGCGCCCGCCCGCGCCGCATGCCGACCTGAATGAAGCCGAGCGCGCCGAGATCGAGCGCCAGGTGTCGCCCATCGAAGACCAAAAACTGCGTGAGGCCCTCCAGAACGCCATGAGGGCCAGTGCCGAGTGGGCCAAGGGCGTGCAAAGCAAAAAAGAGTCTTAAATCGCATCTGGTGGCCTTGTATAGGCAAATACCCTCGTCCCCGAGGGTATTTTTTACGATAAAATAGTAAGGCTATACAGATTTTCTTAACCGAAGGAGGACGTGTGGCAAACGAAAACGATTACGATGGCGGCGAAATTAAGATCCTCGAGGGTCTCGAAGCCGTCCGTAAGCGCCCGGGCATGTATATCGGCTCGACGAGCGCCAGCGGTCTGCACCACCTGGTGTGGGAGATCGTTGACAACTCCGTCGACGAGGCCATGGCCGGTTTTTGCACCGAGATTCAGGTGACGGTCCACGCCGACAACTCCATTACGGTCGTCGATAACGGGCGCGGCATCCCCGTCGACGAGCACCCTGTCAAAAAGATTCCGACGCTCGAGGTCGTCATGACGATCCTTCACGCCGGCGGTAAGTTCGATAACTCGGCCTATAAGGTTTCCGGCGGCCTGCACGGCGTGGGCATCTCCGTTGTCAACGCCCTGTCCAAGCGCGTGGTCGTGCAGGTGCGCCGCGACGGCAATATCTACGAGATGGAATTCTCGCGCGGCAAGACCGTCAAGAAGATGGAGGTCGTGGGCACCTCGGATTCGACGGGCACCACCGTCTCCTTCTGGCCCGACGACGAGATCTTCGAGACCTGCGTCTACGATTTCGATACACTGCACAATCGTCTGCAAGAGACGGCGTTTCTCAACAAGAACCTCAAGATCGTGCTGACTGACGAGCGTGAGGCGGCTCCCCGCGTGGAGGAGTTTTGCTACGAGGGCGGCATCATCGACTTCGTCAAGTTCCTCAACGACGGCAAGGACGTCCCCGAGGCCTTTAAGGAGCCCATCTACATTGAGGGTAAATCGGACCCGGATGCGCCCGTGGCCAAGATGGGCGAGGTCGAGGTGTCCCTGCAGTGGAACGCCGGTTATGGCGAGAACGTCATGTCGTTTGCCAACGACATCTACACCCCCGAGGGCGGCATGCACCTCGAGGGCTTCCGCACCGCCCTCACCCGCGTGATTAACGATTACGCCCGCAAGCAGAACCTGCTTAAGGAGAAAGAGGCCAACCTGAGCGGTGACGACGTGCGCGAGGGTCTCTCGGCCGTCATCTCGGTCAAGCTGCCCGATCCGCAGTTTGAGGGCCAGACCAAGGCCAAGCTCGGTAGTTCCTACATGCGCACGCTTACGCTCAAGATCGTGACCGACGGTCTTGCCGACTACCTCGAGGAGCACCCCAAGCCCGCCCGCGAGATCGTCAAGAAGGCGCAGCAGGCCTGCAAGGCCCGCAACGCCGCCCGCAAGGCGCGCGAGGCGACCCGTCGCAAGAGCCTGCTCGAGACGGCGTCGCTGCCCGGCAAACTCGCCGACTGCTCGGTGCGCGATGCCGAGCTGACCGAGCTCTTCATCGTAGAGGGTGACTCGGCAGGCGGTTCGGCCAAGGACGGCCGCCGCCGAGACATCCAGGCGATTCTGCCCCTGCGCGGCAAGATTCTGAACGTCGAGCGCGTGGGTGACCATCGTGCGTTCTCGAGCGACACCATCCAGTCGCTGATCACCGCGATCGGTTGCGGCGTCACGACGAGCGCCGGCGACGGCGGCGACTTCGATATCACCAAGGCGCGCTACCACAAGATCATCATCATGACCGATGCAGATGTCGACGGTGCGCATATCCGCATCCTGCTGCTGACGTTCTTCTACAAGTACATGCGTCCGCTGATCGATGCCGGCTATGTCTATGTTGCCTGCCCGCCCATCTTTGGCATTAAGGTGCGCAACAAGATTCACTACGTGTATCCCAACGGCCGACAGCCCGAAGACGAGATTCTGCGCGACACCATTCAGAGCCTGGGCCTGAACCCCGACGACACCGCCGAGGACGGCAAGGCCAAGGATGGCAAGATCACCAAGAAGCGCAAGGGCTATACCGTCCAGCGCTACAAGGGCCTGGGTGAGATGGACCCCAAGCAGCTTGCCTCGACGACGATGGACCCCAAGACCCGCATTTTGCAGCGCGTGACGATCGAGGATGCCGTGGTGGCGGACCGTGCCGTACGCGAGCTCATGGGTTCCGAGGTGGGCTATCGCCGCGAGTACATTGAAAAACACGCGCATGATGCACGCTTCTTAGATGCCTAACCTGTTCGGCTTTCCCAGCCACCGCACCTTCGCCCTCAATCGTCGGTTGCGTACCCAAGTACGCTTCCCTCCTCTTTCGGGCGAATCTGCGGCACCTGGAAAAGCCGTCTCCGTGGTAGGGAACTAATGGACCACGCAAACCATGAGGAGGTAACGTGGCAGACGATATCAACAACAACGAGGGTATGGACGAGGCCGGCGACGCCGGTATGCCCGATGATCTGAAGCGCCTGCTCGCCCGCGCCGAGCAGGGCGAGGACGGCGATCCGGATTCCTACAACCCCGATGTCGAGGATGAAGAGGAAGAGGATGACGACGCCGAGCTCGAGGAGAGCTTTGGCGCGGTCGATCGCGGCGCCTCGGCCGGCGAGGACATCAACGGCGGCCAGCTCCAGATTTCGGAGTTTGGCCGCGAGATGAAGCAGTCGTTTATCGAGTACTCGATGTCGGTCATTACGGCACGCGCCCTGCCGGACGTGCGCGACGGCTTAAAGCCGGTGCACCGCCGCATCCTGTACGCCATGAACGAGAGCGGCATCTACCCCAACCGCCCGCACAAGAAGTCGGCCTGGACGGTCGGCGAAGTTATCGGTAAGTACCACCCCCACGGCGACTCCGCGGTCTATGAGACCATGGTTCGTCTAGCGCAGTGGTTCTCCATGCGCACGCCGCTTATCGACGGCCACGGCAACTTTGGCAACATCGACGGCGACGGTGCCGCAGCCATGCGTTACACCGAGAGCCGTCTGGCAAAGCCCGCCATGGAGCTGCTCCGCGACCTGCAGAAGGATACCGTCGACTGGCAGCCCAACTACGACGAGTCGCTCGCCGAGCCCGTGGTACTGCCCGCACGCTTCCCCAACCTGCTGGTTAACGGCAGCCAAGGCATCGCTGTAGGCATGGCCACCAATATCGCCCCGCATAACCTCACCGAGGCGATCGAGGCCACCTGCTACCTGATCGACAACCCCGACGCCACCGTCGACGAGCTCATGCAGATTATGCCCGGCCCGGACTTTCCCACCGGTGCCATCATCATGGGTAGCGCCGGCATTAGGCAGAGCTACGAGACCGGCCGCGGTTCCATCACCGTGCGCGCCAAGGCCCATGTGGAGTCCACCAAGACCGGCCGCAGCCGCCTGGTCTTTACCGAGATTCCCTACATGGTCAACAAGGGTACCCTGCAGGAGAAAATCGCCCAGCTCGTAAACGACAAGCGCATCGAGGGCATCTCGGACATGCGCGACGAGTCCAACCAAAAGGGCATCCGTCTGGTCATTGAGCTCAAGAAGGGCGTTATCCCGCAGGTCGTACTTAACAACCTGTATAAGTACACCTCGCTGCAGACCACCTTTGGTGCCAACAATCTGGCGCTCGTCAATGGCGTTCCTAAATGCCTGAACCTGCGCGAGATGCTGCAGCACTACATCGACCACCAGGTCGACGTAGTCACCCGCCGCACCCACTTTGACCTTAAAAAGGCCCAGGCCCGTGCACATATCCTTGAGGGCTACCTTATGGCTCTCGACCATATCGACGAGGTCATTAGCATCATCCGCTCCTCGCAGACCGATGCCGAGGCCAGCAGCCGCCTGATCGAGCGTTTTGGCTTTACGCCCGAGCAGACCACGGCCATCCTCGAGATGAAGCTGCGTCGCCTGACCGGCCTGGAGCGCGACAAGATCCAGGAAGAGCTGGACGGCCTGCGCCGTGCTATCGCCTACTACGAGGACCTGCTGACGCACGAGGAGAAGATTCTGGGCGTCATCAAGGAAGAGATGCGCGAGATCTCCAAGAAGTTTGGCGACAAGCGCCGTACCGAGATCAGCCAGGTCGAGAAGGATTTGGACGTCGAGGACCTCATCGCCGACGAGGACATGGTCGTGACCATCACCCACACCGGCTATGTGAAGCGTATCCCGGTGGCCGCCTACCGCGCCCAGAAGCGCGGCGGCAAGGGCGTGTCGGGCGTCAACCTTAAAGAGGACGACGTTATCGACGAGATGTTTATCGCGTCCACCCACGAGTATGTGCTGTTCTTCTCGAGCAAGGGCAAGGTCTACCGTCTGAAGGTGCACGAGCTGCCGGTTGGTACGCGCCAGGCGCGCGGCACCGCGATCGTCAACCT
The DNA here is from genome assembly GCF_052121995.1 of Collinsella sp. LCP19S3_A7. Classification (NCBI taxonomy): domain Bacteria; kingdom Bacillati; phylum Actinomycetota; class Coriobacteriia; order Coriobacteriales; family Coriobacteriaceae; genus Collinsella; species Collinsella sp. LCP19S3_A7. Next base: position 39,887 of record NZ_JBQKDE010000011.1, read on the forward strand.
GCTTCCCTTTGAGGAGGGCGAGAAGATCGCGAGCGTCATTAGCTGCCGCGAGTTCCCCGCCGATGAGTATCTGATGTTTGCCACCAAGAACGGCATGGTCAAGAAGACCGTGATGAGCGCCTATGATCGCAGCCGCCGCGATGGCCTCATCGCCATCAACCTGAGGGACGACGACGCGCTGCTCGCCGTGCGCCGCGTGCGCGAGGGCGACAAGATCATCATGGCCACCACTGCGGGCAAGGCGATCATGTTCCCCGAGGACCAGGTTCGCGCTACCGGCCGCGACACCAGCGGTGTCCGCGGCATTGGCATGAAGGACGGCGTGAGTGTCCTGGGCATGGAGGTCACCAACGGCGAGGGCGACCTGTTTGTCATTACCGAGTGCGGCTACGGCAAGCGCACGCCGGTCTCGGATTATCCGGAGCAAAACCGCGGCGGCCAGGGTGTCTACACCATCCAAATGACCGAGCGCAAAGGCAACCTTGCGGCCATGAAGGCGGTCGGCCCGCAGCATGAGCTGTTTATCGTGACGGAGGGCGCGACGGTCATTCGCGTCAAGACCGACGAGATCAGCCAGACCGGTCGAACCACGCAGGGTGTCAAGATGATGACCGTAAGCGATGACGACCGCGTGTGCGCCGTCGCCCGCATGGAGAGCGACAAGAAGGAACTCGACGGCGAAGACGCGGGGGAACCCGCGGAGAACGCTGGCGAGGCCGTTTCCGAGGCTACGCCCGAGGTTGCAGACGAGGCATAAACGAGCCTCTGCCTTGGACATATGAGCCCAAGCTGGGACCGGATGCAGCTCGTGTGGGCTGTGTCCGGTCCCTTTTTGTGCCGTGCTTAAGAAAAAAGCCCGTCCCCGGGTTATCGGGGGCGGGCCTGCTACCTGCGGCTCTGGTGCCTTATAAATTCCTACATGCCCTCGGCTTCGAAATGGCGGGCAAGGGCCTCTGGGTGGTTGGCGTGCTGCAGGGCGACATCTTTGGCCACGATGCCATCCTTTACGGCCTTGAATAGGCCTTGGTCCATGGTCTGCATGCCGAGCGCGCCGCCGGCGGCAATGACGGAATCGATCTGATGGGACTTTTCCTCGCGGATAAGGTTGCGGATGGCCGTGTTCATGACCATGACCTCAAACACCGGGGTGGTTCCACCGTCGACTGTGGGCACCAGACGCTGGGCGACCGTGGCCTGCAGCACCATCGAGAGCTGGATGCGGATCTGGCGTTGCTGGTTGGGCGGGAAGGCGTCCAGGATGAGCTCGACGGTATCGGCGGCGCTGGTGGTGTGCAGCGTGGACAGGACCAGCTGCGCCATCTCGGCTGCGGAGACGGCGGTACTGATGGTTTCGGTATCGCGCATCTCGCCCAGCAAGATCACATTGGGGCTCTCGCACATGGCCGAGCGCAGCGCCTCGGCATACGTGGCGACGTCTGTGGGAATCTCGCGCTGCGTAATGATGCAGCTGCCGTGGCGGTGTACATACTCGATGGGGTCTTCCATGGTGATGATATGCCCCTGGCGGGTGTGGTTCATGCGGTCGAGAATGCAGGCGAGGGTGGTGGACTTGCCGCTGCCAGCCGGTCCGGTGACCAGTACCAGGCCGCGCGTAAAGTCGCCCAGGCGCAGCACCTGCTCGGGAATATGCACCTCCTGAGCATTGGGAAGGCCAAACGGAATCACGCGGATAACCGCGCCAAAGGACCCACGCTGGCGGAAGATGTTTGCGCGAAAGCGGCCGACGCCCGGCACGGCAAAGCTAAAGTCGTCATCGTGGTTGTCGTTGCCGCGGAACAGCTCGATATCGCGATTGGCGAGTTCGTAAATACCGGCGATGTATTCCTCGGTATCGCCCGGCATGAGCGGTGCGCTGTCGGTTCTAACCTGAATGCCGCTTTTTTGATAGGACAGGGGAAGCCCCGCAATGATAAAGACATCCGATGCCTTTGCATCGATCATCTGTTGAAGCAATTCCTTGAGTTGCATGAGAGTTCTCCTTATCGGTATCAGTTGGCGGCGGAGCCAGTCCACAGGGTATTGGAGTCGGCTTGATCGTTTTGGGTCGTGGTGACCTTCCATTCGTCGATGGAATAGGAAAGGTCGTCGGCAAATGTTACGCGGGCGTCGAGCTTTCGCCCGTTGCGAGCGCGGATGGTAAACAGGACGGACGTTCTGTCAACGGAGGTGTCGATGTCCAAATCCGTGGTATCGGCGTTGGCCTTTGCGTCCTGTTCGATGGCATCGAGCTGCGCGCCGATGCCGGAAACAGCCGAGGTCGCGTCCGTCCCGTTTGCGTGGGCGGCGTCGTCCAGAGCTGCAAGCATGGCCTGACCGCACGATTCGATGCTGTAGGAGCTCGTGGAGGTGGCTGCTTGGCGCTTTGACATCGCCAGTGCCGCATTGGACGTGGTTGCACAGAGCGTGGCAAGCACAGCGAGCAAGAGCACAGAGACGAGTGTGAGCAGGCTGATGGGCCCAATGCGTATGCCTTCGTTGGGCTGATGGGACATCTACCTCACCTCGCTAACATAACGGGACGTATCGAGGGGGTAAACCTTGCCCTGGTTGTCGGACACGGTGATGTGCGCGCCATAGCGTGCCCGCGCTTCGCTCAATCTGCGCGGTCTCGCAGGAGACCTTGTAGCCGTCGCATCCCGTTAAGGCAACGCCGCGTCTCACCTTTTTACCCGCGGCGCCGCCAGTGGGATCGGCGGCGAACTCCTCGGCGGCGTTTTCCGCCACGCTGACCGCCTGGCACAGGCGTTCGGACTGTTGAGATGCCGCGATGGATTGGGAGAATAGCTGCGTCAGGACGCCCATGGACGAAACAAGGGCAACCAGCAGGATGAGTGTCTCGACTACAAATGCCGTAGTCGATTTAATGCGTCGAGAATCGTTGTGTGCGTTTGCCAAGGACATGTCACTCGCCTCCCTGCAGGTGGCGGAGGGCGACTTCGCAGGTGCCCTGATCGGTCGAAACGGTCAAAAGGCCGTTGTCGTACGTAAAGGCAAAGCTCGATGACTCGGTAACCTTGCTTGCCTTGGAGGGGGTGTATTTCGTTCCCGTCAGTCTGTATTCCTGCACGATGCTGCCCTTGTAAAGATACAGGCGCGTTTCGTAGGTGCCCGAATCGAGGTTCTGGACAATCACAAGCAATTTGCCCTCGGGACCGTCTCCGGCGGCGATGGCGCCCTTGGCGTCGTTGGCGCGCACGATGTTGCAGATAAGCTCGATACCCTCGCGACGAGAAACGTTAGCGACCTGTACGTCGGAGACGTGCCGATGCACGGTGACTCCGGCGATCAGTGCCAGCAGCAGTGCGATAAAGAACACGCAGAACAGCAGCAACGGAAAGAGTTTGCGGTGCTTGCGCTCGGTATTGCTCCTTGCAGAGACTTCGGATAGCTTGGACAGTGCGGTGATGCAGTTGCCGCCTGCGATTTCGTCGATACGGCTCATTGCGGCATCACCACCACGCTGGGCACGATGTTGTCCGCGAGGTGCTCGTAGCTCACAACGTAGTCGTCATGGTCGATGATGAGGCCGTAGTGCTCTTCGAGGTGCTCGACTGTCTTGGGGTAGCCACCCTCTATGGCGCAGCATTGCCGTGCGGAGTTAAGAATGGAATTGCGAAGCGCCACGGCTCCCTGTTCGCGCCGCGCGCGGCGGATAAAGAACGCCCCGCCGGCGATAGCGACAACAAGAAGCACAGTCACCGCGGCGGCTATAATGCACCGCCGCTTGCGTGCCCGCAGCTCTTTGTCGGTTATCTCGTGAAACATGCGAAAACGTCTTTTCTACAGCTAGGCGATGGAGCCCATGATGTCGATGAGCGGCAGCATGACGGCGATGAGCGTAGCTCCCACGGCGACGGTCAAAAACCCGGCAAGCACCGGCTCGACGTTATCGACCCCGGCGCCGAGTTGCGAGATGGCATCGTCAAAGAAGATGCCGGCCAGCTGCCCGAGCACCTCGTCGGCGGAACCGGAGTGGATGCCCACGGTGAGTATGCGGCCGTAGATGGGCTCAAACACGTCGTTTTCGTTGATTGCCTGGCCCAGGCTGCGTGGGTTGTCCAAGCTGACCATGCTCTGATGCGCCCGCTGTAGCTTGGCGCTCAGCTCATCGTGATTGACCGCCGCCGCTGCGCGCTCCACGGCAATGCCGTCCTGTACGCCTGAGGCGACAAAGGCCGAAAGCGCGCTGGCAAAGCGCGAGACAACCAGCTGATACATGGCGTTTTTGGTGAACGGAAACTTTTCGAACATCTTGATAACGCGGATACGGCCGGCTTCGGTGCGCGCGAGTACGGCCACAGCGGGCGCGGCGGTCGTGGCCACAAGCACCACGACAAGCGCGATCAAGCCAATCACGGCGGATGCGCCGATCATGGAGAACGAGCCAGACGTGAGAGAGCCGGAGATATTGGAATAGGCGTCGATGAACGTCGGCAAAATGAAGGCTACGGTAAATATGAGGATGCAGCTCATAATGCACAGGAGCGCAGCCGGATAGACCACAGCGTTGCGCAATTTATTAAAGATACGATCTTCGCTGTCGTAGTGGCGTCCCAGGCTGCGCAGGGTGCGCTCAATGCGTCCGGATGCCTCGCCAATATGCACCATCTCGACGGCGTATTCTGGAAAAGCACCCGTGCTTTCCATGGCGGTTGCGAGTCCGGCACCATCGATGAGCTTGGCATATACGCCGTCGCATACTTTGTGGGGATGCCCACGCTACGAAGCATGGCGGCTCCCAGGCTGGCGTAATCAAAGCAGATGCCCTTTTTGCTTGTAAGGGTTTTGTCGGGATTGGGGACATAGCCCGTGGCCTGCTTAAGGTTGTATGTCTTGTCGTTGTCGTAGGAAACGTTATCCACCATCCACTAGCAGATGTCTTTTACGGCATCGCCCTGGTTTTGGGCGTCTTTGGTCAGTTCGCACGCCTTTTTAACGCATACGCTGGTATCGGTGTAGTTGCAATACACGTTGGGCATGGTAAAGGGCGCTCGCTCGCTGTTCAACGTTACCGAGACAGTTGCGCTGAGCAGCTCGACATAGTTGTCGCCCGAGGTGTTTTGCATCACGCGGAACTGATAAGTGCCGTCGCCAAGCGTAAGGGGGGCAAATGATGGCCGTGCCGTCCTGCGGCAGGTCGTAGCTGTAAGTTGCCTGTCCACTGGTAACGAGAAACTTAAGCCGTTGCTGGTTGGTGGCCGGCTCCAGCGTAGCCGTCGTTTACGCATGAGGTGTCGATAGAGGCGCCGTTGGATGATTGTGCCGCATCGGCATGAAAGCCGACGGGGTGATATGCTTGGGTGCCGAGAAGTCCACCCCAGAGGTTTCGCCTGACGAGCCCTCGCAAGCGGCGAGCGTTAGCGCGACAAGCGCCAGCAGCACCGTACAGACGATGCGTGTCCCGGGACGTGCCCTATGTGTAAAAGAAACGCTCATTCCGTTGAGTATAGACGCTTATGCGTCATGGATGGCTGCCATATTGGGGCCCATGGCAAAAGGTGCGTTGCGCAACGTTATCTAAATGCTGGCCCAGCAATGATGTCTAACGTCCAAATTTTGTCTACTGTAGTAAACTGATAATGATCGTTTTTATTGATTTGCGTCGCTCTGTTAGACGGCGCGTTCATTTTGGTCGTTGGCAGGGCCCGCGTGAGGGCGCGGTGACCTGCTTGGGCGGCATGATCCGCGTGAGGGTGCGGTGACTTGCCGGGTGACGCTATCCCGTGTGAGGGCACGGAGGACCTATTGGGGTGAGGAGTTATACGCAAGAACGATCGATTCGAGCAGGAATTGAACGTTGCCGGTGCCGCACGCCGGGCAAAGGCCTTTGGCATCAAGACTATGACGGTGGTCGTGACGGCAGCAATGCTGGTCTCGGGCGTGCCGACAAGGGTGATTGCCGAGGGCCTGCAAGAGGCAGGCGTTATTGCCGCGCAAGATTCGACGGACCAGGGTGCGTCGAGCGGTGGGCAGCAGGCAGCTGACCAGTCAGAGACGCAGAGCCAGGAGCCGGCGACCGATCAGTCGAATACGCAGGAGCAGTCTCAGGCGACGTCCGAGCAAGCGGCTCAGCCCAGCCCGCAGGACAATGCTGCCGTTGCGCAGAATGACTCCCCGTCGGCCCAGCCTGCCCCGTTTGCTCAACCCTCCCAGCAGACGGCAACGGCCGATATCGCCCTCACGCTCAACAACGCCTCCATTACGTACAAGGGTCAGGTTGTTGCGCAGCCGGTCCAAAAGGTGACGGCGCCTACGAGCGACAGCTTCCAGTTCACCGTTCAGCCGGACAACGGCTACAAGCTGAGCAAGGTTGCCCTCACGGTTAGCGGCACCGACCGCGAACTCAAGGCCGACGCCAACGGCTTGTACACCGTAGACGCAGCCGACGTGGCACAGTCTCCGCGCGTCACGCTCCAGACTGAGCAGGAAAAGACCGCCGAGCCGGCAAAGGAAGCGACGCCGATCGAGGACGCCGAGGACGTCGATGGCGAGTCGAACGATATTGCGTCGAACGATGTCGCGGCTGCGGCCAATGAGAAAAAGGTCTCTGCTGCGAGCGATGTGAGCTGCGAGCCCGGACAGACCGTTAACGCCAAAGTCGACGATACAGTGACCCTGAACGGAACGAGGAACAAAGGTGAGAAGCGGTTCTTTAAATGGTATGATTGTGGCTACTCCCATAAGTGGGAAGTGATCCGCGGGAACAAGAATGATTTAATAATTACCCGCAATGGGAATAATGCGACGGTCTTGTTTAGAAGTGTTGGTACCTACACAATCGAGCATAAATACTGCACGAAGGAGCATAAAGAGGATCGTGACCACATGCCAGACGAGGAGACCTTTACCGTAGAGGTCTCTGACAAGGGCGTCGAGAACGCATACTTCTATTTTGTGAGGCCGGGCTCCCTGCCTTCGTCCAATGAGGCCGCCGACTAGTATCCGGCTGCTGGCGCCGAAACGCAGGCGAATATGGGCAGCATTAATATTACCGATATGAAGACCGATGGCTCAACAGGCAACTCATACGATAACGTTGCGAACCGTGTGGTGTCGTGGCCGGAAGGCTTGGGTACGCCGTCTGCCGACGGATTGGTACTCTCGCGCAGTAGCGGATATTGGGATACGTTGTTTGAGGCCTATAAGGAAGAAACAGGTATCACAAATAAGGATGACGTGAAGGACATCATCCTGCATCCGTATAAGATTTCCAAACCGGGTAGCTATCACCTCGACTGCACGGTTGAGGTTGTCGCTAAATCTACCGTCACTGCCGACTTCTACGTGTGGTATCCGGGCGACACGGGCTACACCAATGTCGATACGCATATTTATCGCCTTGATGGAGATAGCGTGTCGGTGCGCGTGACCACGCAAACACTTAAGGAGACAGAAGAATATAACGGCGTCACGTACAAGCTGTATAGCTGGTACGACAACCCGAGCATTTCGGACGAGCCGGTGAGCTTCCCGGCAACTGCCTCGAGGAATGTTAGGTACTACGCCAAGTACGTTGCGCAAGATCAGACTGTCACCGTGGAATACGTTGACAAGGATACGGACAATGTGCTTGACTCCGAGATCGTGACCGGATTGGTAAAGGGGCAAGAGGTTACCAAGGATCCCAAGACTATCAAGGGATACGAGGTCGACGAGGGCTCCAAGAATCCCAAAACTGCCATTGCTGGCACGGATTCCAAAATCGTGTTCTACTACAACGCGAAGAAAGGCACGGCTGGTTATTACCTGTCTGTCGCTGGCGCAACATGGTCCGATGGCAAGCCTTCTGACCTGGTTTCCCCGTGGGATGGTAACAACCTGAAATATAAGTACAACTATGGCTTCGCAAAGGGCGACACGTTTAACGTGACGTCTGCCGTTCCCGTTGCGAGCGGTAAGGTGTTTATCGGCTGGCTTGATAAGGCTCGTGACGAGCAGCCTTCCGCTATTCGCCATGCGGGCGATCAAATCACTTATATCTATAGCGGAAGTCAGACCTACTGCCTCGATGCCCTGTGGGCGAGCCTTTCCGCCACGGGTGAAAATGTTACGTATGATGGTAAACCGCACGGCGTGAAAGTTGATGCTGCCATCAACGATGGCAGTAACCTGTTGGATGAGTATAAGCAGCAGGCAAAAGAGCATGTAACTCTGGATAGCGTGGAGTATAAGTACGGCGACAAGGACTGGACCGCCACGGCACCCTCATTCGTTGACGCTGGCGAATATCCCGTTTCCGTGCGCGCTAACGTGACGGTCGATGGCGACACCAAGCAACTGACCGCCGAGACGACGGTAAAAATTGCCAAGCGCGTACTTACGCTCAAGTCCGCCGACCTCTCCAAGCAGTACGACGGCACGCCGCTCACCAACGGCGGGGCCAAGCTCGAGACCGAGTCCGGCTTCGCCGAGGGCGAGGGCGCGACCTACGACTTCACCGGCTCCCAGACGGTCGTCGGCTCCAGCGCCAACGCCTTCAGCTACACGCTGAAGCCCAACACCAAGGCCGGCAACTACAAGATCACCAAGGCCGAGGGCACGCTGACCGTGACCAACCGCGAGGCCAAGTACAAGATCGCGGTCAAGGCCAAGTCGAATACGGCCACCTACAACGGCGAGCCGCACTCCGCCAAGGGCCTCAAGCAGGACGAGTTCACGGTCGAGGGCAACAAGTACACCGTCTCCGGCCTCACCACCGAGGACCCGACCAAGACTGACGCCGGCACCTACACCAACAACATCACCGGCACCGCCGTGGTGAAGGACGCCGAGGGCAACGACGTCACGGGCCAGTTCGAGGTCACGACCGAGAACGGCTCCCTCGTCATCGGCAAGGCGCCCGTCACAGTTACGACTGAGGGCGCTTCGAAGACCTACGACGGCGAGGCGCTGACCCACGACGTCGCCACCATCGAGGGCCTCAAGAACAATGAGACCGCGACGATCCACGCCACGGGCTCCCAGACCGAGGTCGGCGAGAGCGACAACGGCTATGCCATCACTTGGGACGGCTCTGCCCAGAAGGACAACTACACCATCAAGACCGAGACGATCGGCAAGCTCGTGGTGAGCGAGACCGCCGACCAGATCACGGCCACGCCGGTGAATGTCGAGACGACCTACGACGGCGAGGCTCATGGCACCACCGTCCAGGTTACCGGCCTGCCCAAGGGTTACTCTGTCAAGAAGGCCGAGTCCAAGGCGACGGCGACCGATGTTGCCGACGGCGAGGTCAAGGCTACGGTCGACGAGCTCGTCATCGTGAACGCGCAGGGCAAGGACGTCACGTCCAAGCTCAACATCAAGCGCGGCACCGCGACGATCAAGATCACCCCCGCCCCGCTGACGGTCACGACCGACGGCGGCGAGAAGGAGTACGACGGCAAGGCGCTGACTGCCAGCGGCATCAAGGTCGAGGGCCTCAAGGGCAAGGATTCCGTCTCTGCCAAGACCACCGGCAGCCGCACCAAGGTTGGCTCCTCTAACAACACCTACGAGATCAGCTGGAGGGACACCAAGAAATCCAACTACAAGGTGACCGATGTTCTCGGTAAGCTCAAGGTCACGCCGTCCACCAAGGCCGTGACGCTTACGAGCGGCTCTGCATCGCATGTCTACAGCGGCCACGCCCTGACGAGCGATGAGATCGAGGCCGAGGGCCTGCCCGAGGGCTTTACGGTCGAGGCCAAGATGGACGGGGCTCAGACCGACGCCGGCTCTTCCAAGAACACGGTCAAGAGCTACAAGATCCTCGACGCCAAGGGCGACGACGTGACCGACATGTTCGCGAACGTCACCGTCAAGCCCGGCACGCTCACGGTTAGCCCGAAGGAGATCACGGTTGAGACCGAGGGCGCTACCAAGGTCTATGACGGCCAGGAGCTCACGAACAAGAACGGCGCCATCCACGGTCTGGTCTCTGGCGAGCGCGCCGATGTCGTGACCAACGGTACGCAGACCAACGTCGGCTCCAGCGACAACGGCTACACCATCGCCTGGGGTACCGCCAAGGAAGGCAACTACACGATTGCTTCCGATACGCTCGGCAAGCTTATCGTCACGCCCCAGTCCGTGAACCCGAACGACCCGTCGTACCGCAAGCTCCAGGTGAACACTCCTGCGGATCTGACCTATGACGGCCAGACCCATAAGTGGGTGCCCGAGGTGAAGGACTTCAACGGCAACGCACTCAATGAGGGCGTGGACTACACGCTCGCTTACGACACCGATGACTTTACCAACACGGGCGTCATTACGGTGACGGTTGCCGGCAAGGGCAACTACACCGGTACGGTATCGAGGACCTACTGCATTAAGCCGGCACCGGTCTCCATCAAGACCGAGAGCGCCGCGCGCGTTTACAACGGCAAGGCCCTGACGGCCGGCGGTGCTATCACCGGTCTCGTCAACGGCGAGACGGTCGACTTCCGTGTCACCGGCAGCCAGACCAAGGTCGGCCATTCGGCGAACACCTATAAGCTCGCTTGGACCGGCACGGCCCGTGAGACGAACTACACCATTGACTCCATCGAGACCGGCACGCTGACGGTGACCGAGTCCGAGGACACCGTGGTGGTTACCACGACGGGCGGTACCTTTACCTACGATGGCAAGGCGCACGGCGCGACGGTTGCGGTTTCGCAGCTGCCCGAGGGCTACGCCGTTGACGGCACGCCCAGCTCCGACGCGACCGCTACGGATGTGAACGGCGACGGCGTCAAGGCTACGGTGGACCATCTGGTAATCCGCAACGCCGAGGGCGAGGACGTGACGTCCAAGCTCAACATTAAGAAGATCGACGGAACCATTAAGGTTCTGCCTGCCGAGCTGACGGTGACGACCGACTCTGCCACCAAGGTGTACGACGGCACGGCGCTGACTGCCGGCGCCACCGTGACCGGCCTGGTGGGCGATGAAGAGGCAACGCTTGAGGCAACCGGCGAGCAGACCCAGGTGGGCTCTTCCAGCAACGGTTACAAGCTGACGTTCGACAAGACGGCCAAGGCCAAGAACTACAAGGTTGTCTCCGAGAACCTCGGCACGCTTACCGTGACCAAGCAGTCCATTGTTCCGTCCGAACCCGGCACGCCGAGCGATAACTACAAGGGCGTTACGGTCGATGATCCCAAGGATGTCGTCTACGATGGCGTCGAGCACAAGTGGACGCCCGTTGTGAAGGACGCCGACGGCAAGAAGCTCGTCGAGGGTGCTGAGTACGTGGTCACCTACGACACCGATGACTTTATCGATGTCGCGACGATCAACGTAACCATCACCGGTAAGGGCAACTACACCGGAACGATTGTCAAGAGCTATCGCATCACCAAGGCCCCGCTGCACGTTGTGACGGGCAGTGCCACCAAGGTCTACGATGGTAAGGCACTTACGAGCGAAACGGTCACGATCGATGGTCTGGCTAAGCGCGATCGTATTGGCATCGCTGTCACTGGTAGCCAGACAAACGTCGGTAGTTCGCAGAACACCTACACCATCGATTGGATGCAGACGAGCGCGGATAACTACGAGCTGACCGATGAGCTCGGTACGCTGACGGTTACCGCCGCGCCTGCAAGGCCAAGCACCCCGACGACGTCGGTTACCCCGACGACGCCGACGGTTCCCAACCCGACGCCTAACAGCTCGGATGGCGGCTCCACCACGACGACCGCGGCGCCCACGGGTGAGGACTCCGCGACTGGCAATGATCAGGAGCAAAAGGAAGAGAAGATTATCGACGCCAAGAACCCGCTTGGTAAGTTTGACGGCAAGAAGGACACCTGCTGGGTCCACTGGTACATGATCATCTGCGCAGTCGCAACTGCGGCATATGGCCTGTTTGTTGGCCTGCGTCGCGATAAGCACAGCCGTCGCCTGCAAAACGACCTGGACAAGGTCCTTGGCAACGACGACGAGACTCAGGAATAAAGGGAGGTTAGAGCCATGAAGAAGAGCAACTATCTGATCCTTGCCGTTTCGGCTTTGGTTTCGATCTTCCTGCTGTACCTGTGGTACTCGCTGGGGTTCAACAAGATCGACGGTCCGCTCGACTTGGTGATTTCCATCGTTTGGTGGGTGCTGATCGCCGTGTTGGTTGTTTGGATCAACAAGCTCGAGAAGACGCGCCAGCAGCGCATCAGGACGATGTATCTGGCACCCGCGGTTCTGTACAACAGCGAGACGGGCGTACGTAGGCTGCAGGCGGGCGTGAACACCGTCGAGGCCATGCGGGAGATTCTGGAGGGTCTGGAGTATGGCTTCGATACCCAGGATCTTCCCAGCCGCGACGAAGTCGATTTTGCCTACGTGGTAAAGACCGACGAGTACAAGCCTGCTCAGGACAAGGACTCCGAGCCCACTTGGAAAGGCTCGGTTGTAAAGATCGATCGCGCGGGCGAGAACATCGAGACCGCGTTTGACGGAATCCAGCAGCTTTCTGCCGCCCTAGCGTAGATGGGATATGGGGGCGAACCTGCGAGAGCGGGTTCGCCCTTTTTGTTGTCGTTGGGGTCAATAGGATGCTTGACCTGCGAGAATACGGCAGAAAAAAATTCTCAAATAATTGTTGACTCCCATCTTGCAACTAGGCTAATATATCCCTTGCGCGATGGACCTGTAGCTCAGTTGGTTAGAGCGTCCGGCTGATAACCGGGAGGTCACAAGTTCGAATCTTGTCAGGTCCACCACTTTCTTTCGCAATAAACACCCCAGCGAGAGCCGAGTCGCCGCTGGGGTGTTTATTACTGTCTCCGTGGGGGTTTAGCTCAGCTGGGAGAGCGCGGGCTTTGCAAGCCTGAGGTCAGGGGTTCGATCCCCCTAACCTCCACCATGATGGACCTGTAGCTCAGTTGGTTAGAGCGTCCGGCTGATAACCGGGAGGTCACAAGTTCGAATCTTGTCAGGTCCACCATCTAAAACGTAAAGAGCCCCGAGCTATTGCCTCGGGGCTCTTTTCTTACCTATCCAATAAGTTTTTGTGTGCGGTGCGAAAGTTTGGGTAGTATAGCTATTCAATGCGGCGGAGCTGCCGCGCATGCCAATCACAACGTACCGGAGGTGTTCCATGGTTCGTGTCGACATAGAGACCATCGTCATGGCCGCCGGTCCCGTGCCATCGCTGATCGTCTTGCGCGAGCGTTGCCGTAAGTCGGATTCGTCCGCGCCGCTGCGCTCTCTTTCCATCCAGACCGGTTCCTACGAGGCAGCGGCCATCAGCCGCGGTATCGATACCGGCCGCACCGATCGCCCCATCACCCACGATCTTTTGCTCGATACCATCGAAGTGGTGGGAGCAAAGATCGAGCGTATCGAGATCGTGCGCGCCGAGCCGCCGGTGTTCTACGCGACAGTCGTCGTGCACACCGATGGGGGCGAGCATATGCTTGACGCACGACCGAGCGACGCTATCGCCCTTGCCGTGCGCAGCAATGCCCCCATGTTTGTGGAGGACGACATCATGAATCGCTTGGGCACCGTTTCCCCGCTTGCCGACGAGGTTGACGACGAGAGTGAGTTCGAGAAGTTTGACGAGTTTGTCCACACGCTCTCGCCCGATGATTTCTAAATGTCGGTTGAGCACGATGCACGGCGAGCGCTGATGGGTACCAATGTGTCGACCGAAGCAGCCGCTATCGCGCGTGAGGCCCATATGCGCGCCGAGGCATTTGAGGCCGCGCGCATTGCGTATGTGACGCAGGCTCGCACCCTTCGCGAGCGCCGTGACTCCTATATCAAGATGGTTGTTGTCTCCGCGCTTGCCGCGGTAATCTTGTCGCGGCTTCGTGGTACAGTTGGTGCGCTTGGGTTTTCGATTTCGACGGGCCTGGTGATCTGGGGCGTGGTCGATGCGGTAATGCTGACCAACCAGATCAAGGTGCTCGTCAAGCGCGCGGCGGATATGGTTCGCGCCCGTGACGCTGCCGCCAGAATCGCGGCCGAGGCACAGGAGTTATAACGACGCCGAATGCGATGGGAAGGTCAAAAGATGGCACAGGATATGCAGGACGCCGGTAACGTCTCCGCCGAGCTCGACGCCATGGTGTGCGATCTGATCGGTGCGTTTTTGGACGACCTTGCCGCCGGTGAAAACCCGGGCGTTGTCGTGGCGATCGAGGATGCCGCCTCCAACCGCTATCTTGCGGCTCTCGACGAGGACGGTGAGGAGGCATGCCTGGAGGCTGCCACCAACTTTATCTCCGAGCACAAGATGGGTCTCAAGGACGAAGGCCTGGGCCGCATCGCCCGCTATGCCATCGGCTACACCGGCTGTGTGGAGATCGAGGGCGGATATCACGACGCTTTGCTCGTTAGCTTCTTCGAGACCACGCTCGAGAGCGGTTTTTCGGCATATGTGCTGTACGAGGGCATGGGCGCCGGCGATGGTTTTATGTGGAGCGACCCTGAACCTGCAGGTGAGGAAACCCCTCTCATCTAGAATCGCTAAAATAAACGAGTTTTTCGGTAAAAGGCTCAATATTCCCGCCGAGCGTTGTGTTGCTGGACGGGTCGCATACGCGTGCCGTTTGTATATAGATAGAAGATAGGGGAACTACATGCGCGTAGACAATCTGAGGAACATCGCCATTATCGCCCACGTCGACCACGGTAAGACGACGATGGTCGATAAGCTCCTGCGTGCCACGGACGCCTTCCGTGCCAACCAACAGGTCGAGGATCGCGTCCTGGACTCCAACGACCAGGAGCGCGAGCGCGGCATCACGATTCTCGCCAAGAACATCTCTATCGAGTACAAGGACGTTAAGATCAACGTCATCGACACCCCGGGCCACGCCGACTTTGGCGGTGAGGTCGAGCGCGTGCTGCGCATGGCCGACGGCGCCCTGCTGCTGGTCGACGCCTTTGAGGGCCCCATGCCCCAGACCCGCTTTGTCCTACGTCACGCCATCGACACCGGCCTTAAGATCATGATCGTCATCAACAAGATCGACCGTCCGGGCGCCAACCCCGAGAAGGCCTATAACGACTGTCTGGACCTTATGGCCGACCTGGGCGCCACCGACGACCAGCTCGAGTTTGCCATGGAGCACGTGGTCTATGCCAGCGCCATGAATGGCTTTGCCCGCCTCGACCCCAACGACGGCAACATGGACATGTACCCGCTGCTCGACATGATCATCGACGACATGCCCGCGCCCGAGGTTGACGAGACCGCGCCGCTCGCTATGCAGTGCGTGACCATCGACCACTCCAACTTTGTCGGCCGCATCGGCATTGGCCGCGTGTACTCCGGCACCATTCGCCAGGGCGATCAGATCCTGGTCGTCAAGAACGACGGTTCCAGCGCCACCGCTACCGTCAAGCAGCTCTTTACCTTCGACTACCTGGGCCGCACCGAGTGCCAGGAAGTCGGCGCCGGCGACATTGCCGCCGTCGTGGGTATCGAGCGCACCGACATCGGCGATGTCTACACCGATCCCGAGAACCCCGTCGAGCTCGAGCCTATCGAGATCGATCCGCCGACCCTGTCCATCGTCTTTGAGGCCTCGACCTCTCCGCTCGTCGGCCGCGATGGCGACATTGTGGGCGCCCGTCAGCTCAAGGAGCGCCTATTCAATGAGGCCGAGAACAATGTGACCATGAAGATTGAGGAGCTCGAGGACAAGAGCGGCGTCGAGGTCTCGGGCCGCGGCATTCTGCACCTGTCCGTCCTGATGGAGTCCATGCGTCGCGAGGGCTTTGAGTTCCAGGTCGGCCGTCCCCGCGTTCTGTTTAAGAAGGATGAGAACGGCAACAAGATGGAGCCCGTCGAGCAGGCCGTCGTCGAGTGCCCGGACGAGTACTCGGGCAAGGTCGTCGAGGTCTTTGGCACCTCTGGCGGCATTATGACCAGCATGGACACCTCGGGCATCGTGACGCACCTTGAGTTTAAGATCCCGACCCGCGGCATCATGGGCCTTAAGAACCGCATCATGAACGTCACTCACGGCGAGGGCGTGTTCTATCACACCTTCCTGGAGTACGGTCCTTACGCCGGCGAGATCGGCAACCGTCAGAACGGCGCCATGATCTCCATGACCACCGAGAAGGCCGTTGCCTACGCTCTGGGCACGCTGCAGGAGCGCGGCCAGCTGTTTGTTGAGCCGGGTGTCGAGTGCTACGAGGGCATGATCGTGGGCGAGCGCAGCAAGGCCGGCGACATGGTCGTCAACATCGCCCGTACCAAGAACCTGGGCAACCAGCGTTCCTCGACCTCCGATATCTCCGTTCAGCTGGTGCCGCCTCGCACCTTCTCGCTGGAGGAGGCACTGGAGTACATCGCCGATGACGAACTGGTGGAGATCACCCCCAAGAACATCCGTCTGCGCAAGCGTCTGCTCAACGCCACCGATCGCAAGAAGGCTGCCGTTCGCGCCGGTCAGGTCAACAAATAAGCGCTGCGCTCTGTAGCATTCACAAGAAAGGGCGTCGACCATCGCGGCCGGCGCCCTTTTTGTACCACCACAAAGAGGAAGGAAACCTTTGCGGTGGTTGGCGGTTAGGCGGAGGGAAGGCCCGGGGTGTTGGGGGCCTGTTGCGGCTTGACGTGGGCGTTGCGCCAGATGATCTGAATGAGATAGCCCAGCGTAAAGACGAAGGCTACGCCGCTGATAAAGTTGCCCATAAGGGGAAGTGCTGTAAGGGCGCCGGCGATGGCGCCGCCCACGGCGGCCATGGCGTAGCGGTTCTGGCTGTGCCCGACCATGCGTGCGACCGCGGTGCCCGCAAAGGACGCCGAGACCAGGGCGATGCCGATGACGCCGCACATCAGGGCTCCGGCGAGCGACAGGCCGGCAATAGAGATGATGAGCAGCAAGATGGCGGGAACGGCGGCTACCGTGCCCAAAAGACCGCTCACCCACAGCGGGACGGGGTGCTGGTGAAGCATGCCGGCCGCGCTGGCTGTTGCACGCGGAAAGACGAGCTCAAGGAGAATCGCGACAAAGCAGGTGGAAAGAGCTGCGGCAACGATGCCGCCGATGACGTCGTTGATGGTGGAGGTGTCCTCGTTCTCGGTGCGGTCGATCTTGAGGGCTCCCACTTTGGCGCCGTCGGCGCGTTCGGGATCCTGTGAGACATGAGCGTTTACGGTGCCGGTGATGTTGGCGTTTTTGCCGAGCACCAGCTTGTCGGCCCAGACCTCAACATCGCCATCGACAGTGCCGTCGATGGTTACCGTACTGCCCGCGAGCACTGCCGACTTGGCGGAGCCGCGCAGGGCAACCGTCTCACCTGCGGCATAGAAGCAATTGGCGGTACTGCCGGAGTTAAGTACGACGTGCTGAGCGGCAACTGTCACGCTTCCATCAATGGTGGTCTTGGCGATATCGATGGTGCGCGCCGCCAGGCGAACGGCGCCGCCTACGGTGCAGTCGCGAATCGACAGGCTTTCGCCGGCGGCGATGATATCGCGGTCGATGGACGCGTCGTCCAGGCTAAGGCTTTGACCGGCCCAGTACAGATCGCCCCCGACGCCGGATGGACTGGAATCCCCGTCGGACACGAAAACATTGCCCGCGGTGTCGGTGCCGGCGAATGCCATGGAAGGCAGCGCGGTAAACGCCAGCGCGATAAGCGCGAAGGCCATAATGAGGTGTCCGCGCATGTTGTGACGTTGCGCCGCCGCGGGTTGGTTGTGAGGCATGGTGAATCCTTTGCTTGGTGATTTGCATACGCCCAATATGGTACCCATTACGCCTTCGCTCTAAAAGAAACTCGCGGTTGCAGTATTCTGCATGGGCAATTGCCTACGTAAGGCGTCGCGGGATATCGGGCCTGCGGCCGGTTGTAGATAGGCTGTCACCTAGCGATGGGCCGGGCCGTGCTATCTATTTTTTACGATGTAGGAAACGCGCGATATCGTCCTCGGTGGGGCTTTTGATGTCAAAGCGCAGCGAGAGCCAGCGCAGGCCCATGGTCACTGCGACGCAAACGACCAGCGCGACGACATTGCTGACCAAGCCGCTCATGACAAGGCAAACATAGCTTGCCGATCCAGCGATAGCCGCGATGGCATAGAAGTTGGTGCGCTGGAAAATACCCGGCACCACGCCCATAAAACCATCGCGCAGCATGCCGCCGCCTACCGCGGTAAAAAAGCCCATCATGATGCACACGACCGGTGCAAATCCGTACACGAGCGCCTTATCTGCGCCGGTTGCCGCATAAATACCCACCGAGATGATGTCGAGCAGGGGGATGAGCTTGTCGGGCTTGTCGACGATGGCAGGGAAGATGTAGATGATGGCCGCCGTGGCGATGGACAGCGGAAGCGCCATGGGCTGGTTAAGGATGTAGACGTTGCCCACCTGGAGCGTCATATCGCGCAAAAGACCGCCGCCCAGACCGCAGACCACGGCGAGCGCGACGGCGCCCACCAGATCGAGTTTGTGCTCGCGCGCAACCAGCACGCCCGAAATCGACGCCGCGACGACAGCGAACATCTCGAGCCAAAACGGGATGGCAACCATGGCATCCGAGGCGTGTGCGGTAACGATTACAGTGGCGATGACGGGCAAGGTGGGTTCCTTTGGGTAGTTGGATTGGAAAATGCCCGTACATAGTACATGGTTGTGGGAGGTCGTGACCCCATTGCTCGGTAAACGGTCGGAACTGGGCGCGGTCACAGGTTCCAAACATGTACATCAGCATCCAAAAACGACATTTTTTGACATCTTTGGAGGGTGATGTACATGTTTGGAGATCTGGGTTGGTGTTGAACGCCCTGGCGGGTTCGAACCCCTCCTCCGCCGTATTTGTTTGTAAGGGACTCAAAACAAAAAAGCTCCCTTTGTTGGGAGCTTTCTCAACCAAAATGGCGGAGGAGGAGGGATTCGAACCCTCGTGACCTTATACAGGCCAAACGGTTTTCGAGACCGCCGCATTCAACCACTCTGCCACCCCTCCGCGTGGGGTAAAAACAAAGCAGGCACAAAGGCCTGCTTTGGAATTAACTGGCGGAGAGTCAGGGATTTGAACCCTGGAGACGCTTTTGACGCCTACACGATTTCCAATCGTGCTCCTTCGGCCACTCGGACAACTCTCCGTTAAATGCGAAAGTCAGTATACACGAGGAATCGCAAAGTGCAAACCAAAAACTTGGCATTTTTTAAATTGCATCGCGCCGTCGTTTGCCCAACCGTGCCGAAACCAATCGATGACCTGCGTAATCGGACCAGACGAGCTGTTCAAATGAGGTAGTTACGGACGGTCGGGAATCAAGTTTAATAATTCAAAATGTCGCGTTGTACCGCTGGTATGCATTTTGCGACCGCAGCCATGCTGCGAGCGACTTGCGGTTATCTGGCAGAAAGTCGGTATGTACCCGCCCTTGTCCTCAAATCCGTCAAGCTCTTGGACGGCATTTGGTTGGAATACGCAAGAAAGGCCGTGCGAGTATGGGCATATGTGGAGGTCATGAGGTTGTAGCTGCATATTCTTGCAGCCTGGGAGGTTGAAAGATACTATTACCAAGTCTTTTCCTGCTTCAGGCGCACCTTCACGACCTGAAGCCACATTTGTCCAGAGGAGGTGACAATATGAAGGCTTATGAACTGCTGTTCTTTGTTGACCCGTCGCTCGACCCCGAGACTCGTCTCGCTGTTATGAAGCGTATCGATACCACGATCGCTGAGGGCGCTGGCAAGGTCGACTCCGTTGACGAGTGGGGCAAGCGCAAGCTCGCCTACGAGATCAACGACCTCACCGATGGTGACTACACCCTCATCAACTTCCACGCAGATCCTACCCAGATCGCCGAGCTTGATCGCGTCCTGCGCATCACCGACGCTGTGATCCGCCACATGATCGTCCGTCGCGACGACCAGGAGTAAGACTGTCGTTTTGGACTGGGCTTGTGCCCCAAGAGGAAGTAGTGAGTAATGAGCATCAATCGAGTGAACATCACCGGTAACCTCACCCGCGATCCCGAGCTGCGCGCCACTGCCGGCGGAACCCAGGTTCTGTCCTTTGGCGTCGCCGTGAACGATCGCCGCCGCAATGCGCAGACTGGCGAGTGGGAGGACTATCCCAACTTTGTCGACTGCACTATGTTCGGCACCCGCGCCGAGGCCGTGAGCCGTTTCCTGGCAAAGGGAAACAAGGTCGCGATCGAGGGCAAGCTGCGCTACAGCTCTTGGGAGCGCGACGGTCAGCGCAGGAGCAAGCTTGAGGTCATCGTCGATGAGATCGAGTTTATGAGCTCCCGTGGTGGCCAGGGTGGCTACGATCAGGGCGGTTACGCCCCCGCAGCTCCCGCGCCCGCAGCACGTCCTGCCGCACCGGTGGCTACGCCGCCCGCGGTCGACGTCTACGATGAGGACATCCCGTTTTAAGGGTTGTTCACCTATTTTTGAGTGAGAGGCGGCTTCGGTTCGCCGAAGTTGCCAAATGAAAGGTATTTTGACATGGCTAATGATTTTTCTGCACGTCAGCCGCGTCGTAAGTACTGCCAGTTCTGCAAGGAGAACACTGAGTTCATCGACTATAAGGACACTCAGCTTCTCCGTAAGTACATGACCGACCGTGGCAAGATCAAGCCCCGTCGCGTCACTGGCGCTTGCACGCAGCATCAGCATGACATCGCCAACGCCATCAAGCGTGCCCGCGAGATGGCTCTCCTGCCGTACACCGTCCCCGTGGTTTCCTCTCGTGGCAACCGCGACCGCGGCTAAGAAGGGAGACGCATCATGAAGGTTATTCTTCTCGATGAGATCAAGGGCAAGGGCGGCGAGGGTGACGTCGTAGAGGTCGCTCAGGGTTACGCTGAGAACTTCCTGTTCCCCAAGAAGCTCGCTGTTGCCGCCACCAAGGGCAACCTCAAGCAGCTTGACGAGCGTCGCAACAACATCGCCAAGCGCGAGGCCGTCCGTCTGGCTACCGCCAACGAGACCAAGGCTGCCCTCGAGGGCAAGCAGGTCACCGTTGACGTCAAGGTCGGCGACGAGGGCATCCTCTTTGGCTCTGTCACCGCCGCTATGATCGCTGACGCCATCAAGGATCAGCTCGGTATGGACATCGACCGCAAACGCGTCGAGCTCGGTAAGCCCATCAAGGTTGCCGGTGCCCACACCGTTGCCATCTCGCTGTACCGCGAGATCAAGGCCGAGGTTGTCGTTCTCGTCGGCGTTACCGCCGAGGAGCTCGCTGCCGAGGCTGAGGTCGAGGAGGCCGCTGAGGTCGCCGAGGCCGAGACCGCCGAGGTCGAGACCGAGGCTGCTGCTGAGTAGCATTTGCTGCAACGCAACAATCTTGTTCTAAGAAGGGCGCTCTGGGAGACCGGGGCGCCCTTTTATTTTTTGCGCTGAGTGGGCGTCACGTCATACATTGAGATGTAGTTCCACATAAGGGACCGTTCATCCGTTTGGTTCGGTGATGATTGTTAAGGCGCGCCTCGATTTAAAGCTGTGGCTGATACTATGGATGCTCGCAAGCGATATGAATGAGGATGCTCATGGCATATGACGATAGGGAGACATGGCTGACGGTCGAGGACCGCGGCTCCAAGTTGGGTCTCCCCCAAAACCAAGATGCAGAGGCCAACGTACTGGCCGCCATGCTGCTATCGCCCGAAGTGGTCGAAGAAGCCCAGGTCGAGCTGCAGCCCGATGATTTCTACCGGCCCATTCATAAGACCATCTATACCGCGATGGTCGATATGTACAACAGTCGCATTCCCATCGACTCCATCTCGCTGATCGATTACCTGCGAAGCATCAACAAGCTCGATGCCGTGGGCGGCGAGGCGTACATTTTAGAGCTGATGGGTCAGACCCTGTCGCTCGTCAACTGGCAGCACCATGCCGCCATCGTTCGTCGCGACTCGATGCTGCGTGAGCTGATTGGCGCCACCAACGAGATTAACGCGCTGGCCTACAACGCCCCCACCGATACCAAAGAGGTCGTTGAGCTGGCCGAGAGCAAGCTGCTCAAGGTTACGGCGCGCGAGGTTAAGTCGAGCTACAAGACACTGACCGAGTTTATGGTCGAGGCCTATAACGAGGCCGAGGAAGTGTGCCAGGCCGGTGGCCAGGCAGCGGGCGTTCCCACGGGCTTCCCGTCACTCGACCGCATGCTTATGGGCTTCCGCGAGGGCCAGCTCATCATTATCGGCGCCCGCCCCGCCGTGGGTAAGACCTCGTTCGCTCTAAACCTGGCGCTCAATGCCGCCGCTGCGGGCTACACCGTCGGCTTTTTCTCGCTGGAGATGTCGGGCAAGGAAATTGCCCAGCGCCTGATTTGCGCCTATGCCATGATTTCGATCAGTGATTTTCGCATGGGTCGCATTAGCCCCGAGCAGTGGGCCAATATCAATGAGGCCACGCAGACCTTGTCCAAGCTCGATATTCTGATTGACGATACGCCCGGCACCACGGTGACCGAGATTCGCGCCAAGAGCCGCCGCATGCTCCACAACAAGGAGAAGGCCATCATTATCTTGGACTACCTGCAGCTGGTGAGTCCTCCGCCGGGACGCCGTTCCGAGAGCCGCACCGTCGAGGTCTCCGAGATGTCGCGTGGCTTAAAGATTATGGCCAAGGAACTCAAGATTCCGCTGATCGCGCTGTCTCAGCTGTCGCGTCAGGTCGAATCCCGTACCGGCAAGCGCCCGCAGCTTTCCGACCTGCGTGAATCGGGCTCCATCGAGCAGGACGCCGATATCGTCATGTTCTTGGACCGTTCCGCCGACGAGGCTGAGGCCTCGCGCGACGACCGACCCGACGAGGGCGTCACGCGTATTGTCGTGGCCAAGAACCGTTCGGGCCCGATCGGCGACGTCGACCTGATGTTTCTGCCGGCGTCTACCAAGTTCTATGAGCTTGATGGGGTGCATACCGAGGAGTAGGACAGGCGCCCGTTGCACGGGTATACTGGGAATGTTTTGTGCTTCTGTCCGCCGTATGGCGCGCAGACAGTCCATGTATGTAAGGAGTAAACATGCCGTCAACCGTTTTGGTCGGTGCCCAGTGGGGCGATGAGGGCAAGGGTAAGATCTGCGACCTGATCGCCGGCGACTTCGATGCCGTCGTGCGCTATTCGGGCGGCAACAACGCCGGGCACACCATCGTTGTCAACGGCAAGAAGTACGGCCTGCACCAGGTGCCCTCCGGCATCATGTACGCCGACCACGTGTCGGTGATTGGCAACGGCTGCGTCGTCAACCCCAAGGTTGTCCTTGAGGAGATCGACATGTTCGAGGCCGATGGCATCACCACCAAGAACCTCAAGATCAGCGGCAACGCACACGTGATCATGCCGTATCATATCGACCTGGACGGTGCCTTTGAGCAGAAGCTCGGCAAGAAGAGCATCGGTACCACCAAACGCGGCATTGGCCCGTGTTATCAGGACAAGATGGCCCGTATTGGCCTTCGTATGCAGGACATGCTGGACGAGGAGCTCTTCCGCGACAAGTTGGAAACCGCTCTCGCCCGCGTGAATCCCGAGCTCGAGCTGCTTTACGGCCTGCCCACCTACACCGTGGACCAGATCTGTGAAGAGTACCTGCCCATGGCCGAGCGCCTGCGCCCGTACATCACCGAGACGAGCCTGCTGCTCAACAACATGATCGATGAGGGCAAGACCCTGCTCTTTGAGGGCGCCCAGGCAACATTGCTCGATATCGACCATGGCACCTATCCGTTTGTCACGTCTTCTAACTGCACCGCCGGCGGCGCGATCACCGGTTCTGGTGTTGGCATGAAAAACGTCGATCGCGTGCTGGGCGTCATGAAGGCCTACATCACCCGCGTCGGTGCAGGCCCCATGCCCACTGAGCTTTCCTACGAGTCCGAGGCCGGCCATACGCTGACCGAGGAGGGCTATGAGTACGGCGTGACCACCGGTCGCCGTCGTCGCTGCGGCTGGTTTGACGGTCCCATCGCCAACTACGCCTCGCGCGTCAACGGTCTTACCGACATCGCCCTGACCAAGCTCGACGTGCTTTCGGTCTTCGACACCATTAAGGTATGCGTGGCCTATGACGTCGACGGCGAGCACTACACCAGCGTGCCCGAGCACCAGGTGCGCTTTGAGCATGCCAAGCCCATCTACGAGGAGCTTCCCGGCTGGAAGTGCGATATCACCGGCTGCCGCAGCTTTGAGGAGCTGCCGCAGGAGGCTCAGGACTACGTGGCATTTGTTGAGGATCTGGCGCACACGCGCGTGACGTTTGTCGGTGTTGGCGCCGGCCGCGAGCAGATCATCAACCGATTCTGGAAGTAATCGGCGTTATTTGGTTATTGAGATATACCCCTTCGCAGCCCGGACGGGCGGCCGAGGGGTATATTTGCTTGTAATGGGCCCGCATGGTTGACGGGCCGTTAATCCATAGAGGAGGCACCCTTGAAGGCGGACACTCAAACCATCGACATCCTGTTGTTGGGCAGCGGCGGCCGCGAGCATGCTTTGGCAGCCAAGCTCGCGGCATCACCGCGCGCCGGCAAGCTCTACATTGCCCCGGGCAACGGCGGCACTGCGAGCTGCGGCGAGAACGTGGTTCTCGACGATTGCGATCCTGCTGCCGTGGCGGCGTTTGCACAGAGCCACGGATGCGGACTCGTGGTGATTGGCCCCGAGGCTCCGCTCGTGGCGGGCGTGGCCGACGCCGTGCGCGCGGCGGGTATTCCCTGCTTTGGCCCGGGTGCCGAGGGCGCTCAGATGGAGGGCTCTAAGCTGTTCTCCAAGCAGCTCATGGAGCGCGCGGGCATTCCGACGGCCGCCTACGGCTCGTTTACCGACGAGGCTTCGGCTCTCGCCTATGTGCGCGAGCAGGGCGCTCCGCTGGTCGTGAAGGCCGACGGTCTTGCCGCGGGCAAGGGCGTTATTGTGGCAACCGAGCTTTCGCAGGCCGAAGAGGCCGTGCGCGAGTGCTTTGGCGGCACCTTTGGCGACGCCGGCAACACCGTGGTTATCGAGGAGATGCTCGTTGGCCCCGAGTGCTCGCTGCTGGCCTTTACCGACGGCAAGACCGTGCGTCCCATGGCCACCTCTCAGGACCACAAGCGCGCGCTTGAGGGCGACCTTGGTCCCAACACGGGCGGCATGGGCGTCTACAGCCCGGTGCCCATCGTGACCGACGAGGAGCACGCCACCATGGTGAAGGTCATGGAGCAGACCGTGGCCGAGCTCGCCGCCGAGGGCATCGATTACCGTGGCTGCCTGTACGGCGGCTTTATGCTTACCCCCGCCGGCCCCAAGGTGCTGGAGTTTAACGCCCGCTTTGGCGACCCCGAGACGCAGGTCGTGCTGCCGCGCCTTAAGAACGACCTGGTCGAGGTCATGCTTGCCTGCGCTAACTGCGAGCTCGACCAGATTGAGCTCGATTGGCGTGACGAGTGGGCGGTGGCCGTTGTCCTGACGAGCGCGGGTTATCCCGGCAGCTACGAGAAGGGCAAGGTCATCACCGGTATCGAGGATGCCGAGGCCATGGAGAACGTGACCGTGTATCACGCCGGCACCGCCGTGGTGGACGGCCAGCTCGTGACCAACGGCGGCCGCGTGCTCGCCGTGACCGCGCTGGGCGACACGTTCGAGAACGCTCGCAACCTTGCCTACGAGGCTTGCGAGAAGATCGATTTTGAGGGCAAGACCCTGCGTCACGACATTGGACTGCGCGCGCTGCGCGGCCGCGACGCCTGGGATGCCTAAAATCCGAGAGGAATGAGACGGATGGACGAGAAGAACGAAGAGCTCGTGGACGCGCAAATCGTCGAAGAGGACAGCCGCATGTATGGGCACGCCGAGGGCGAGCCTGGTGGCGAGGTCGCTGACGAGCCGGCGCTGGTGCTGGGCGACGACGACCCGCACGATGCCGAGCTGCACGAGAAGATTCTTTCGGAGGAGTGCGCCTGGAAGGGCAAGATCCTCGACGTCCACCGTCTTGAGGTTGAGCTGCCCAACGGTCACCGCAGCGCCCGCGATATCGTTCGCCATCCGGGTGCGGCGGCCGTTGTGGCGCTGACCGAGAGCGGCAAGATCGTACTGGTGCGTCAGTACCGCACCGCCATCGACCGCGTGACGGTTGAGATTCCCGCCGGCAAGCTCGACCCAGGCGAGGACCCGCTCGATTGTGCCAGGCGCGAGCTGCATGAGGAGACGGGCTTTAAGGCCGGGCGCATTCGCTTTTTAACGTCGATTGTCACGACCTGTGGTTTTTGCGACGAGATTATTCACATCTACCTGGCCACCAAGCTCGAGTTCGATGCGCCCAACCCCGACGATGACGAGTTTGTCAACGTTGACCTGGTGCCGCTGCACGAGCTGATCGATGCCGTGCTCGACGGCAAGATCGAGGATGCCAAGACCGTCGTGGGCGCGCTTGCCTGCGACAGCATCGCGCACCGCCTTGGTGGTTCTGAGCTGTAACGAGTGGGGATAGCCCTGGGACAAGTACTACTGATTGCTTTGTCCCAGGGTCTTACGTTGCTGATATTTCTTTGAGGATCACATGCTGAAGCGTTTTCTGTCTTACTACAAGCCCCAGATGGGGCTTTTTGTTGCCGATACCATTTGCGCCCTGGTGCTTGCTGCCATTGACCTGGCGTTTCCCATTATCCTGCGCAATCTGTGCGGCGGGCTGTTTACCCAGGGCCAGACTGCCATTATGCAGGCGCTCGGTATGATCGCGGTGGGACTGGTGCTGATGTATGCCACCCGCTGCGCCTGCCGCTACTTTGTGAGCTATTGGGGCCACGTGATGGGCGCGCGCATGGAGTCCAAGATGCGCGAGGACTTGTTCGATCAGTACGAGCGTTTTAGCTTTGCGTACTTTGATCGCAACAGCTCGGGTGACATGATGAGCCGCGTGGTCAACGACCTGTTCGATATCTGCGAGGCGGCGCACCACGTGCCCGAATGGATCATTATTTGCGGTATCGAGATCATTGGCTCGTTTGTGATTCTGTTTACCATTGCGCCGGTGCTCGCGCTCGCCATGGTCGTGGTGACGGTGGTGTTCGCGGTCATTATGTTTTGGCAGAATATGCGCATGCGCGAGGTCTTTAGCGATAACCGCAAAAAGATCAGCGGCATCAATGCGCAGCTGCAGGATTCGCTGGCGGGCATGCGTGTGGTCAAAAGCTTTGCCAATGAGCAGACCGAACGCTCTAAGTTCCGTGCCTCTAACGATCGCTACCTTTCGTCCAAGGAAAACATGTATCACGCCATGGGCGTCTACACCGCGACGTATGGTCTGCTCTCGGGCGTGCTCTATGTAATCGTGGTGCTGCTGGGCGGTTGGCTCGTTGCCCAAGGCCAGCTGCAGGCAGTCGATATGGCAACCTTCGCGCTCTACATTTCGCTGTTCTGCACGCCGCTTGAGACGCTCGTCAATTCGGCCGAGACGTATCAGAAAGCCATCGCCGGCTTTAAGCGCATGGACGAGGTGCTCTCGACTGTCCCCGATATTCAGGATAAGCCGGGTGCTGCGGATCTGCAGGTGACGGCCGGCGCTGTTGAGTATCGCGACGTGTGCTTTAGCTACGAGGATGTCGAGCTGGGCGCGGGCGACGGGACGCGTCCCGTTATCGACCATATGGATCTGTCCATTAAGCCCGGTCAAA
Organism: Collinsella sp. LCP19S3_A7; assembly: GCF_052121995.1. Classification (NCBI taxonomy): domain Bacteria; kingdom Bacillati; phylum Actinomycetota; class Coriobacteriia; order Coriobacteriales; family Coriobacteriaceae; genus Collinsella; species Collinsella sp. LCP19S3_A7. The sequence continues at coordinate 67,462 of NZ_JBQKDE010000011.1, forward strand.
CCATCGCTTTGGTTGGTCCCTCGGGCGGCGGCAAATCAACGACTTGTTCGCTGTTGCCGCGCTTTTACGATGTTGCCGCCGGCTCCATTAGCATTGACGGCCAGGATGTGCGCGACGTGACGCAGCGTAGCCTGCGCCAATCCATCGGCCTGGTGCAGCAAGATGTCTATCTGTTCGACGGAACGATTGGCGAGAACATCGCCTATGGCAAGCCGGGCGCCACGGCAGAAGAAATCGCCGAGGCGGCCCGCCGTGCCAATATCGATACCTTTATCGAGTCGCTTCCGCAGGGCTATGACACCGTGGTGGGCGAGCGCGGCAGCCGTCTTTCTGGTGGTCAAAAGCAGCGCGTCGCCATCGCGCGCGTGTTTCTCAAAAATCCCAAGATCCTTATTTTGGATGAGGCGACCAGTGCTCTGGATAACGAGAGCGAGGAGGCGGTGCAGGAGTCGCTCGAGCGCTTGGCGCGTGGCCGCACCACGATCATCATCGCTCACCGTCTCTCGACCATTAAGCATGCCGACGAGATTGCGACCGTTGAGCATGGTCGCGTTGTGGAACGTGGCACGCACGAGGAGCTTCTCGCCCGTGGCGGCACTTATGCCCGTTACTATCGAATGCAGTTCGAAGGTGCGCGTGCGCACGAGCTCGACTGATTGATATGACAGGAAGGTTATGGCTGATAAGAACCATCTGACTCCGGAAGAAGTGACGGAGTTATTCTCCGAAATCGATGCATCCGGCGTCTTGGATCCTACACTCGCCAAAAAGCGTACCGAGCGCATGCGCGAGAAAGAGTCTGCCGTCAAACGCGGTGACAAGGCGACACTGGCGCGGCTGCGCAGCGAGGATCGCGCGAGCCAGGCAAAACATATCGACCCGCTGTCCGAGGACGATCCTTCGGGTTCGCAGGTGAGCCATACCATTACGAAAACTGCCATGGTCGTGGTTATCGGCATCTTGGTGCTGATTGTGGGCATGCAGATCGGCTACGGCGTGATGCGACGCCTGAACACCGCGAACCTCTCCGAGAGCGTTTCGGTGGATACCGTCTCGACCGCGCTCAAAGGTGGACTTGAATGGGGCAACGGCTTTACGCAGTTCCCGCTCGATTTTACCGTCGACGAGGCCGACGAGGGTACGGGCACGGTTGAGGTGACGGTGCTGGACACGTCTTCTGCCAATGAACTCGAGTTGCTGTCCAACGGTCAGATTCAGGCGGCGGCGCTCGCAACCAATGCCCTGCTCAACGACAAGATTGACCGTGTGGTGTATAACGTCCACGCCTATATCGACGAGGACAGCAGGATTCAGCATGATTCCTTCTTTGGCATGTTTCCCGCCCAGGGCCACCAGAGCGCCATCCTGACGTTCGTCTGGACCAAGAGCTCTTCCAACGCCACCAATATCGACTGGAAGATGCGTATCGTGAGCATGGATGACACCATTGCCGAGCGTATTCAGAAACAGGTGAACTCGGTATCGTCGCTCATCGAGGACCCGGCGGTGAGCCAGACTAAGATTGACGAGGAAAAGGCCGAACGTGACCTGGAGCACCGCCTGCACGGCCGCGAGATTTTCCGTGGCGGCAAGCTTGGCCGCACCCCGTCCGAATTACTTGAGCAGGACAAGCAAAAGTAGTCCGCAGCCACATAGAACGATGGCATCCCGCGTGAGCCGCAAGCCCACGCGGGATGATTTTTCTGGGACGGGGATTAAAAAATTATTCTGTCATGTATGCGGTTGGCGAGTAGTCAATTTGGGACGGGGCTATTTTAGCTGCCCCGGCTGGTGGCACGACGGTTAGGTTGATTGACGGACGGGGCAGCTAAAATAGCCCCGTCCCAAATTGACTACTCAGCGACAAAGCTCTGCTTTCAGAATGATTTTTTAATCCCCGTCCCAGAAAAATCATTATGCATAAGAAGTCATAATTATCATTTTGTAAACAATTCTATGTAATTAACGCCATAAGCCATACTTACGGTTAGAATACCGCGAGGCCTAACTACACACCTTTAAGCCGGTCCCGAGAGACCGGGAAGGAGAACTATGGCGAACAACCATATTGCGGGCGCTGCCGCCCGCACCATCGCGCCCAGCGAACTGTGCCAGCGCATGCTGGCCAAAACCAGCAAGGGTGCTTGCGGTCCCTGCATCCTGTACCTTGAGGATGGGACCATTTTTTATGGCCGTGCATGTGGTGCCGAGGGCACCGCGACCGGCGAAGTCTGCTTCAATACCTCACTCGAGGGTTACTTTGAGGTCATGACCGACCCGAGCTATGCTGGCCAGATCGTTACCATGACCTATCCGCAGATTGGCAACTATGGCATCGACGAGACCGATGTCCAGTCCGCCTTCCCCGGCGATGACGTGCGCCCTGCGAGTGCTCCCGCCATGCGCGGCATGATCGTGCGCGACATGTGTGCCACGCCTTCTAACTGGCGCTCGGCCGTCAGCGTGCCGGAGTACCTGCGCGCACACGGCATCGTCGCTATCGAGGGCGTCGACACCCGAGCCCTGGTGCGCCACCTGCGCGACAATGGCTCCAAGATGGGCATTATCTCGACCGAGGTCCTCGATATCGACGAGCTTGCCGAGCGCTTGGCCTCTGCTCCCACGCTGGTGGGGGAGAACCTGGTCAAGACCGTGAGCTGCCCTGCGCCCCATCCGTTCGCCGGAAGCGATCTGCCTGCCGAGCATGGCTTTGCGCTTGCGGCCCCCGCTCCCGCCCGCCACAACGTGGTCGCGTACGACTGCGGTGTCAAGCGTGGCATCCTGGAGGGTCTGGTCCGTGCTGGCTGCGACCTCACCGTCGTGCCGTGGGATACACCCGCGCGTCAGGTACTCGACATGAATCCCGATGGCGTCTTTTTGTCCAACGGTCCCGGCGACCCCGATGCCGTGGTAGAGACCTACGAGCAGGCGCAGCAGCTGATCGGCAAGGTGCCCGTCTTTGGCATTTGCCTGGGTCACCAGATGATCAGCTTGGCATGCGGTGCCCAGATGGAAAAGCTCAAATTCGGTCACCGTGGCGGTAACCAGCCGGTTATGAACCTGGTCAGCCGCCGCGTGGAAATTACCGCGCAAAACCATGGCTTTGGCCTGCTGTTCCCCAGCTTGGGCAAGCTTGTCCCCGAACTTTCGGGCGGCGAGACCGAGCATGCGGCCGACGGCGATCTGCGCGTCTGGGTGCGCCGTGGTATCGCGCCCGTCGTGATGAACGAGCGCTTTGGCCGCATTCGCCTGACGCACGTGAACCTCAACGACGGCACCGCTGAGGGCATTCAGCTGCTCGACGCCCCGTGCTTCTCGGTCCAGTACCACCCCGAGGCCTCGCCCGGCCCCACCGATGCCCACTATCTCTTTACCGCCTTTACGCGACTCATGGACGGCGAGGAGAACTACCTGGACATCGACACCGCGAAGGACCGCCTGCAGGGCTGGAACTTTGCCGACGAGGGTTCCGCCACGACCGAGACCGAGGAGAACTAACATGCCTAAGCGTACTGACATCAAGCGTATCCTCGTCATTGGCTCGGGTCCCATCGTCATTGGCCAGGCCTGCGAGTTCGATTACTCCGGCGCCCAGGCCTGCAAGGTGCTCAAGGAGGATGGCTTTGAGGTCATCCTGGTCAACTCCAACCCGGCGACCATCATGACCGACCCGGGTCTGGCCGACCGCACCTATGTCGAGCCCATCACCGCCGAATTTATCGAGCGCGTGATCAAGAAGGAGCGCCCGGACGCGCTGCTGCCCACGCTGGGCGGCCAGACCGGTCTGAACGCCGCCGTCGAGCTGGCAAAGGACGGCACGCTCGACCAGTACGGCGTCGAGATGATCGGCTGCGACCTTGCCGCCATCGAGCGCGGCGAGGATCGCAAGCTCTTTAACGAGGCCATGGCCGAGATCGGCCTGGAGGTCGCGCGCTCGGGCTATGCCTACAGCGTGGCCGACGCCGAGGCCATCGCCGAGCGCGTGGGATATCCCTGCGTGCTGCGCCCGAGCTTTACCCTGGGCGGCGCCGGCGGCGGCATCGCGCACACCCACGAGGAGCTCGTCTCCATCGTGAGCCAGGGCCTTGAGCTCTCGCCCGCCCACGAGGTACTGGTCGAGGAGTCCATCGAGGGTTGGAAAGAGTACGAGATGGAGGTCATGCGCGACCACGCCGGCAACGGCATCATCGTGTGCTCCATCGAGAACCTCGACCCCATGGGCGTGCATACCGGCGACTCCATCACCGTGGCGCCGGCGCAGACCCTCTCCGACCTTGAGTATCAGCGCATGCGTGTCGCCTCGCTCGCCATTCTGGAGAAGATCGGCGTCGAGACCGGTGGCTCCAACGTGCAGTTTGCCGTGAACCCGCAGACCGGTCGCCTGATCGTCATCGAGATGAACCCGCGCGTGAGCCGTTCGTCCGCACTGGCCTCCAAGGCCACGGGCTTCCCCATCGCCAAGGCCGCCGCTCGCCTGGCCGTGGGCTACACGCTCGACGAGATCGTCAACGACATCACCAAAGCCACGCCTGCCTGCTTTGAGCCCACGATCGACTACTGTGTGGTCAAGGTGCCGCGCTTTGCCTTTGAGAAGTTCAAGGGTACCGACCCCACGCTCACAACGCGCATGAAAGCCGTGGGCGAGATCATGGCGATCGGCCGCACCTTTGAGGAGGCCTTTGGCAAGGCCATGCGCTCGCTGGAGGACGGGCATCAGGGCATTTGCGCTGGTGGCAAGGAAGGTGCCGATAAGCTGAGCGACGACGAGCTCGCTCAGGCCGTGGGCACCCCGACTGAGCACCGCATCTTCTTTGTGGTCGAGGCCCTGCGTCGTGGCTGGGATGTCGCGCGCATCCACGCCATCTGCGGCATCGATCCGTGGTATCTCAACCGTATCAACGATATGGTGCAGGTCCAGGAGAGCATTCGTGGCCTGCGCGTGGAGGACATCGACGCCGACGCGATGCGCCTGCTCAAGCAGTATGGCACGAGCGATGCCGAGATTGCCGCGCTGACCGGCTCGGACGAGCGCTTTGTTCGCGCTTACCGTAAGGGCCTGGGCGTGGTTCCCAGCATGAAGACGGTCGACACCTGCGCTGCTGAGTTCTCGAGTGCCACGGAGTATCACTACAAGACCTACGAAAACATCTACCGCACGAGCCCGGTCGCCAAGAAGTGCGTTGCCCCCGACGAGACCACGCCGGCAGATAAGCCCAAGGCGATGATTCTGGGTGCCGGCCCCAATCGTATCGGCCAGGGTATCGAGTTTGACTACTGCTGCGTGCACGCGAGCTACGCGCTGGCGGCCCGTGGCTTCGAGACCATCATGGTCAACTGCAACCCCGAGACCGTCTCGACCGACTACGACACGTCCGATCGTCTGTACTTTGAGCCGCTCACCTACGAGGACGTCATGGACGTTATCGATGTTGAGCGCCCCGACGGCGTCGTGGTGACGCTCGGCGGCCAGACCCCGCTTAAGCTGGCGCGCATGCTCGAGGAGAGCGGCGTGAACATCATGGGTACTAAGCCCGATGCCATCGATTTTGCCGAGGACCGCGAGCGCTTTGCCGCCCTGCTCGACAAGCTGGGCATTATGTACCCGCCGGCGGGTCAGGCCACCTCGTTTGAGGAGGCCGAGGCCGTGGCCGCGCATATCGGCTACCCGCTGCTGGTTCGTCCGAGCTATGTGTTGGGCGGCCGCGGCATGATGATCGCCTACGATGCCGAGCATCTGCACGATTACATGGCCGAGGCTGCCCGCATTAGCCCCGACTACCCGGTGTACCTCGACCGCTTCCTGGAGGGCGCGATCGAGTCCGATGTCGATGCCCTGTGCGACGGCGAGGAGGTCTACATCGGCGGTATTCTGGAGCATATCGAGGAGGCCGGTATCCACTCCGGTGACTCCGCGACTTGCATTCCGCCGTTTAGCTTTAGCGAGAGTCTGCAGGCGAAGCTCCGCGAGACCACGCGCCGCATTGCGATGGCGCTGGGAGTTCGCGGCCTGGTCAATGTGCAGTATGCCATCAAGGGCGAGACCGTCTACGTGATCGAGGCCAACCCGCGTGCCAGCCGTACCGTGCCGTTTATCTCCAAGGCCACCGGCGTGCCGCTGGCCAAGTGCGCGGCGCGCATCATGGCGGGCGATTCCATCGCGAGCCTGGGCCTGCCGAGCGACGAGCGCCAGCTGGACTGCTTCTGCATGAAGGAAGCCGTTATGCCCTGGGGCCGTTTCCCGGGAGCCGACGTTATCCTGGGGCCCGAGATGAAGTCGACGGGCGAGGTCATGGGTGTCGCCAAGAGCTATCCCGAGGCATACGCCAAGACACAGCTGGCGATTGACTACAAACTGCCCGATCCGAGCGCCGGCAAGGTGTTCATTAGCGTGTGCGATCGCGACAAGCGCCATATCCTTTCGGTCGCCCGTATCCTGCGCTATCTGGGCTTTGACATCTGCTCTACCGAGGGTACGGCGCGCGTGCTGCGTGGAGGCAACGTGACGTGCGAGGTCGTGGAAAAGATCAGCGGCCCACACGACGGCGAGCGCCCCAACATCGGTGACCTTATCGCCGATGGCAAGATCGCGGTAATCATCAATACGCCGTACGGTCCGGGTTCGCGCGGCGACGGCTATCTGTTGCGCACCGAGGCGGTGCGCCGCGGCGTGACCTGCGTGACGGCGATGTCTGCCGCCAACACCTACGTGAGTGCTATCGAGGCGGTGCGCGAGGACCAGCAGGGCCACGGCAGCGCCAACGACATGGGCATGGACGTCATCGCCCTGCAGGACCTGCCGCAGTACACGGTGTAATGTGACCTGGTCGGCCGGGGCGGCAGCCGGACACTTTCTCTCGGAAACTGGGCTTCGCGAAGTTTTCCGAGAGAAAGGTCCGCCTCCCGCCCCGGCCTGCGGTGACTCGGTTGCACCGTGTGCTGCAGAAGGGGCTTTGCGCGATGACTAGGGCTAAATGAAAAGTGAGTGTGGGGGGGGGGGGGGGGGGGGCGCCGGGGGCGGGGGCGGGCGGCCCGCCGCCCGGCGGGCGCGGCGGGGTGCGGCGGGGGGCGGGGGGGGGGGGGGCGCGGGGGGGGGCCCGGGGGGGGCCCGTGGCCGGAGGGCGGGGGGCCGGCCGGGGAGG